>NZ_MEIH01000298.1:0-60816 GCF_001723155.1 Haladaptatus sp. W1 | reverse complement strand
GCTCTTCGCCCCATCGATGTTGCCGGAAAATCGCTCGAACCGGCGCGCTACCTCTACGCCGGACTCCTCACCGTCGGATGGTCGGACAGTTCGCGGCGGCAAACTCACCGACCGCGTGGAAAACACCGCCGCCATCGCCGTCGCCTTCGGTACGTTGGCGCTCATCGCGCTCGTGTTCGTCCCGCCGCGGACGCCGGGCTCGTCCCCCTGCTCGTCGTCAGTTTCGCGCTCGGATTCTGGCTGTTCGCGGTGCAACCGCTGTATCAGGCGACCGTCGCCGAGTTCACGCCGCCCGACGCCCGTGGGCTCTCTTACGGCTACACCTATCTCGGCGTGTTCGGAATCGGCGCGCTCGGTGCGGCCGTCGCTGGCTACGTGCTCCAGTACTACTCGCCGACGGTCCTGTTCCTCGTCCTCGCGGGATTCGCGACGGTCGCGTCACTACTCGGCGTCTTGCTCTCGCTTCGAGCGGAATCAGACCCCGTTTGAGTTGACGTGCTTGCCCACCTCTTCCATCACCTTCCGCTCCGCACGGGCGAGGTGTTCCCACGCCGTCGTGGACGCGATGCCGACGATATCGGCGATGTCCTCGATGCTGGTCTCCTTTTTCGGTTGGTAGTAGCCGAGGTCGATGGCCGTACCGAGCACCTCTCGCTGTCGTCCCGTGAGTTCGTGGACGACGCGCGAGAACTCCAACTGCTCCTGTTCGGCGACCGTCCCGAGTTCGACGTTTCGAACGAGGTCGGTCTCGTTCCCGGCGCGTTCGAGCGACTCGACGATTTCGTTCAGGTCGTCTGCGTCGTCCAGATACAACGTCCAGTGTTCCCACCCGGCGGTTATCGTCGCTCCGGTTCGGTAGTGGACGCCCAAGTCGGTCAACCGCTGTGAGATGCTGTCCCACTGGTAGCTGTCGATGGAGACGGCGACGAGGACGCGCGGAGCGTCGAGCGGCGTCAACGGGTCCACATCTAGTACGGGTTCCGCGGCCTCAAACTCGTCGAGGAAGCCCGCGATCGACGCTTTCGGGCCGGTTATTTCGACGATGCGTTTTCGCTCCGCGGCGCTTCCCGTCATCGACGAGACAGAGCGAATCGTGATGGCCGGATAATCGGCGCTGATGTCGCTCTCCGGCTCGCCGTGGTGACGTATCCGAAGCGTCACTTCTCGCATTACTACAATCGAGGAAATCGAATGTGTTGAACCTTTGTATCCATTCTAGCTACTTTTCTGAATCATAGAGCGTATGTTTTTCTCATTTTCTCCCTCGATTCTTTGGTAACCAGTCAAGGCCTGCGGAGACTACGCTCCTTACGGACACTGTTGTATCTGCACAGCACCTCGTACAACGTGGAACCAGATTCCCTGTGAAACGGTTGAGTCACCGTACAACTCAAAATCGTGTTTGTGCTGTGGACGCCGTGGCTACCGCCAAGGTCGGCGGTTCCGTTGCACAAATGATTCGTGTGCGGTTCAGCAAGACCATGCTGACCGGAACGCGAGCGTGAATGTGGCGTGGCGAGCGTGGGCAAAACACGCTGGCATCGACGGTGAATCGGTTAATTACCGGACTCGCAAAAACCAACCGTTTGTTCGGAAGGTGAGCCTGTCTGGGTCGGGGCGCTCTGTAAACCGCCCAACCTCATCCCGCGAAATCGCTTCGCGTGGAATGCTATCGGCATAGGCTGAGGGAACAAGAAAAGCCACGGGTCACCCGCCCCGTGGTCGTTTACCTATGTTCAAAGAGTTTTCGTCGTTTCGACACGTGCCTCCCTCGCGGAGTGACCGACTGCCACAAGACCGGAAAAAGTGAGCAGGGGGGAGATATCACTCAAGCTGTGGGAGGTCGCCATGTTGTTCGCGTCGTGCGAGATCACGGACGAACAACCGAAGTTGACGGACAAGATCATCGCGGTCATCATATGAGTAGATTCGCGCGTCCCACCGATCTTGAACTGCAGCGATCATCGCACTCCGGACACCGGATTCGTGAATGAACAGTATTCGTTCCTGATGTTCGGTCGGCGCTCGCTCATTGTGCTCACGAAAGATGGCCTCAAGAACGGATCCAGTCTCGATGCCGACGCCGAGGTTATCACCGATTTGTGGGACGATGTAGATGATGGCGTTGCTTGCGAGCGCGAATTCGATGCTTTGGGTTGCGGCGTCCATCTCCTCTAGCGGGATATCGATATCGACGGCCAGAAACGCGTTGACACCCGGCTCAGTCCGAAGTCGATCGCGAGCATACAACAACAAATCGAACACTGCCTCTTGCTGGTCGAGGTCGATGTCCGATCCGACAAGTGCACCGAAGTCCACCGTTTCTGGGATCGAACGGAGGATCTCGCGGTCGTCAGTTTCAGCCGCGTCCAGCAGTGCATCGACGTCGAATGTCTTGTATGGTCCCATCAGATAGACGAGAAAGTGTGAGTGAGCTAGCTCGCCGAGTTCGTCGAGTAGACGGTCGCGCATTACACCTCCATCTCGCGCCAGTATATAAATAAGCTGCTTTTCTGTAAGTGCTGAGTCAGCGAGTACTTATGCACCTGTGTGAGTAAGTACTAAGTATGGCTGAAACCGATCGTTCGTCCCCCGACGCGGATGATCTGGCAGGACTCCTGCCGGAACACAGTTTCCTCTCTCTCGAACAGTATCTAGCCATGCAGCGAGCTATCGGGAACGAAACCCGCTTCCGGATTCTCCATTTTCTCACCGAAACAGGAGCCCACAGTGCAAAAGAACTCGAACAGGGACTTGATCTTCCCTCAAACACACTCCACTATCATCTCGATGCACTCGTCGATGTGGGACTCGTCGAGAATCGAAAACAGAAGACGCCCGACAGCGATGGGCTCTACTCGTACTATCAGGCCACCTCACTCGGTGAGGGGATACTTGAACACGGCGTTCGAGAACTGATGCGCGAGGAGTGGGACCTCCTCGATATGTATGGTAAGTAACGTAACAGAGAAGTACGTTTCCGCCCCCGAGCCGAAAATTGAAACAGTTTCTTTCTAATTAGTAGTGGACATCTGCCGGAATGATCCACACCTGTTCGTCAGCAGCGAGCACATGATCAAGGTGTTCACGATTCCGAATCGCGTCACCGAATTCGGTGTAGAGGTAGAGCGACGGGCCACGATACGCGCCGAGATTGTAACAGGCGTGGCGTGCAAGATCTTTGTCGTGCATGAGTTCCTCATCACTGAACTCGGTGACCGCCATTCTCACCCGTTCGAGATTCCGTTCGAACTCCTGTCTGGTTGCCTCCCAGCCACGTTCTAAGAGTTTTTCGCCGTCGTCTGAGTCGACTGGTGCGACGACCGGAAGTTCGCCCCACCGAGCCTTGCCTGCGACGGACGACCGCTCGTCATCGAACATCACATAGTAATCAAAGATAGCAGCATTGTCGGGGCCAGCTCCGACAAGCCGATCGAACGCTGCTTTTCCGCATGCAAGTGCCGTCTCTTCGGTCGATGCCTCTACGAGTGCGTAAATTACCTGGTGCATATCGGTCACCTCGCCGACGCAATGATTCGACACAACGCTATCACACAACACTTCATCTGTGCGCCGGCACCCATCGCCGGCGCCAATAAAATCACACTGCGAGAAAGCAGATTCACACGTGATTCGTCCTACTTTTCCGGGAGATAGCGACGCCCGGACCGTACACAGGGCCAACACGGAAAGCCACCCAGTCCATCACAGTCACAGTCTGCTGGCTGGTCACTGTCTTCTACATGGGTTTCAGCTTCCTTCTCGATTTGTATCCCGCCGTCTGCAACGAGGGAATGGTCTGTTGCTGCCTGCAGGAGTGGCGTTCGAATTGCGACGCCAACGCGATGTTTGCATGCACCGTCGTACCGTGCATCCGCAGGACACTCACAAGCGATGGGGATCCCATCGCAAACGGTGACGAGATATTCATGGTCGGCCGGATTCGCGTGACTCGTATTCCGAACGAGGACACCCCTCGTTGTGAGTGAAAATTCGAGGGCTTCGTACTGGGCACGCTTTGCAACTCGCTTCGTGAACGTCAATTGGGACAGGACGTTGTTACTGGACATTCTCGCTCCACGAGGCACGCAGTGTGCCCCGCACCCCTCGGGGGCACAAAAAATAGCTGTACGTCGTCTCGTGTCCGCTCACTCCTTACTCAAGGATGTCGAACACATCGACTGCTTTGTACTCCTTCCCACGTTGTCCCTGTCACTTCCTCTATGAGGCCATCTGCTTCGAGATCGTCGACGATCTTGTAGGCGGTTCGACGTGAAACATCGAGATATTCCACCAGGTCTGGAGCAGTGAAATATGGACACTGGAGCAACTGACGAGCGAATGCGTCCGTGGTTGTACTCCCCGAGTACTCGTTCTCGTACCGCTCTTGGAGTTCTCGGAGTTGTTGTGTCCGGGTGTACGATGTCTCGGCTTGACTCCGAAGCCCTTCAATGAAGAACGTAAGCCACTCGTCCCACGCACCCTCCTCGCTCACTGCACGCATTCGCTCGACGTACTCGACTTTGTGGCGATTGAAATACGCACTCGGGTAAATGTACGGACTTTCGAGATAGCCCTCGCTCGTCAGGTAGAGAATGATGAGAAGGCGTCCGAGCCGACCATTTCCGTCTGAAAAGGGATGTACTGTCTCGAAGAAATAGTGGATAATGCCAGCGTCGATGAGCGGATGGTACTGTCCACCCATCTGGATGTATGACTCGAGCGACTGCATGAGTCCAGTGAGCCCTTCTGGGGTCGCTGATGGTCGGATCTACGCAATTGGAGCTCGTGAGTAGTCTGAACGTTCGGATGTCGATTGTGTTTCGCGATCACGAGGTCTCAGGGGCATTCTTCCGCACTGCGAAAGACCACTTCGGCGTCCTCAAGAGAGCCGCCATCCATATCTAATACCAGTCCAGCTACAAAGAATTCTGTCCCGCTTGTTGGTGCAAATAGACCTTCTCTGTATGATATGGCTTTGATATATAACGATGGAAGCCGGCAACTGTACTGCTCACGATACTGGGGTACCACTCAACTCAATCCATGGTAGTATGTCCTCACTCGACCGACGGTGAATGCACGTACTCTGCTCAAAATATACTATTGCTGAAACAATCGGTTGGTAGTGACTGCGACCTCATTCACGGGGGATCGTCCATTGGTTGACCTCCCATTGTTGTTCCTCGCTGTCGAGTCGCCACCCTTCTTTGTACGGTCCCAATTGCTCGACTTTCTTTGTTTCCCACTATTGATACTTCCGTAATCTCGGCGATCTCTGCTCGCCCTCGCAATTCAGCACTTACATACTCTCCACCTGCACCCCTGTACCCCCCTATTACTTTGGAAGATTTTGGAGGTACAGGTCGACCTTTGACAGTTTTAAAATCGTGTATAGGGGCGTAGGGCTGGTTTCCGGCCGTAAAATCCAGCCTTAGGATCATCGAGAGCAGTTCTAAATTGTAAATGCAGCCTTACAGCGTCTCAAACCGCTACCAACGCCACTTCTCGATTCGCCATCCAATTATGTAACTCATCCAACCTTAGGCAGGGGGTTTTCTTGTTACTATTCCAACCTTAGGATTTGGGGGTCAAAACCGCTGAGCCCCCGAAAATTCATGCATAGAAGAGCTAAATCCAGCCTTAGGTTTACACCATCGCCGTCGACTGGAAAACAATATCAGATGTTTGGTTATTTTGTGATAGAGTAGCCCATTTTCCGTTCAATTAGGCCTCGATTTTGAGTGGCCATCGAGCTGCTCATACAGTTCATCTGGGAACGGAAGACTCCCATAGATTGAGTATGGACACTGATCGCGCCCGATACAGTAGCGTTGCATATCATCGTTCGAACAATTCATTGGAAGGGGAATCTCGCCGTCGATCTCGTTCTCAAGTTCGTATCGAATTTGGTACTCCGTTATCTCCTCATCGTACCAGGACCACCGGGAAAACAGTTCTTTCACATCAATGATGAATTCTGCTGTGCTTGCGTCTCGATATTGGGGTGGAGTTTTGCACACCTGGCCACGAAACGGTGCAGTCCACGGACCCGTTCCGACTCGGAGTGGACGTGAAACTGGACGGTGAAACCCTCTCGCTCACGCTGGACCGGGACGGCACCGTCGTCTCGACCGCGATAGCAGGGATACCCGACGAGGCTCCACATGACTGCTGAACGGCGTCCTCGTCCAAACCGACAGCTACCTGCCTTACTCATCGTCGGTTGTCGAGTCCTCGTCTTTCTCGTCTGTCGTTTCCGATTTCTCTGCCACCGGAACCACGGTTCCGCCGCACTCCGGGCAGACGTCGTGGCTCGTGTAGAGGCGCTTTCCGCAGTCCGTACACTCGTAACTCGCTTCTTCGGCCGCGACCGCCTCGGAGGTCTGTTTGAACTCCTCGACTTTCCGGCCGATGTTCTTGAATAGTCCCATCGTTATCGGCACAGAGGGGGATGGGAAGGATAAGTCTTGGTGAGCTGAGAACTCCGATACCGTGCGAACGGCGACCCGAATCGACCCGCTTTCTGCCCGGTTCAGTCGAAAATCCGTTCTTTCGAGGACTCACTGAAGCCGTCGCTCGTCTCTTTCGTCGTCTCGTAGACGCACCGGAGTTCCGCTATCGCCCCCTCGTGTGCATCGACCCGCAAGTCGTGATAGGCCGTCGTTCGCGGCGCTTTGACCATCACCGCCGCCGAGGTCCGGCAGGAGCACGACGCCCCGCCTACCGAGGTGGACGTTGACGAAACTCTGCGTGCTGATAACGCCATCGTGAGTGACGTACGGTGCGCGCGCCGACCGCGGGCGCGGCGGTGGCGATGGCGAAACTGGTTCCCTCGTCGGTTTCCTCCTGGACGCAGATTGAGAAGGCCATATGCGTGTGGTTATCTCACATTCCGATAAGGATCACCCCGGACCTATTTGGGGGGTACTTTAGGGTTGCATCCGAGTATGTCATTGTATGACGCAACCCGATTTGGATAGGTTTACTTCGCGGCGTTCGACCGTTTACGCGCCGAACGGTGTCGTCGCTACCAGTCAACCGCTCGCTTCGCAAGCGGGCGTCTCGATTCTACAGCAGGGGGGGAACGCGTTCGACGCCGCCGTCGCCACCGCCGCGGCGCTCAACGTCGTCGAACCGACGAGTACTGGACTCGGCGGCGACGTGTTCGCGCTGTATCGCACCGCGGACGGCGACGTCGGCGCGATGCGAAGCTGTGGCGGCGCGCCCGCCGAGGCGACCATCGAAAACGTCCGCGCCTCGTTGAAAGCGCAGGATGACCCGTCGGAGTGGTACCCTGAGAACCGCGGGTACGCCGTGGACGGCACCGAGGACACGGACGACCTCGGCATGCCGTTCCTCGGCCCGCACGCCGTCACCGTCCCCGGAACCGCCCGCGGGTGGGAGGCGACGGTGGAGCGCTTCGGGAAGCTATCGCTCGAAGACGCGCTCCAACCCGCCATCGACTACGCCATCGGCGGCTATCCGGTCTCGGAAGTCATCGCCTCCCACTGGGTCGGCGCGGAGGCCCTCTTCAAGACGGACCACGCCCGCGAGGCGTACCTGAAGGACGGCACGGCACCGGAAGCGGGCGAGACGATGACGCTTCCCCGCCTCGGCGAGAGCCTCCGTCGAATCGCGGAGGAGGGCGCGGACGTGCTGTACGAGGGGGACATCGCCGAGAAAATCGCCGAGGAGGTACAGTCACAGGGTGGCTTTCTCACCGTGGAGGACCTCGCGGCGTTCGAACCCGAGTTTCCCGACCCGGTTTCGACGACGTACAACGGCGCTGAAATTTACGAACTGCCGCCGAACAATCAGGGCCTCATAGCGCTGGAGGCGCTCAACATCGCCGACGAACTCGGCGCGAGCGACCACCCCATCGACTCGCCCGAACGGGTTCACTACTTCGCAGAGGCGATGAAACTCGCGTTCCACGACGGCCACCGCTACATTACGGACCCGGAGTACGAGGATATCCCCCCGCTGGCGTCCAACTCGTGGGCGAAGAAACGAGCAGAATCCGTCGGCGAGAGCGCGAACCACGACGTTTCGTTCGGCGTTCCCGACGCGAACGCGGAGGACGCGGATACCGTCCTCCTCTGTGTCGCCGACGACGAGGGCAACGTCGTCTCGTTCATCAACTCCCGCTTCGCCGGGTTCGGCTCCGGACTCGTCGCTGGCGACACGGGCATCGCGCTCCAGAACCGCGGCGCGTCCTTCTCGCTGGACCCCGACCACCCGAACCACCTCGAACCCGGAAAGCGCCCGTTCCACACCCTGATTCCCGCGCTCGCCAAGTTCGACGACGACGACTGGGCCGCCTTCGGCGTGATGGGCGGCTACATGCAACCGCAAGGCCACGTCCAAGTCGTTTCCAATATCGTGGATTACGACCTGCCGTTACAGGCCGCGCTCGACCTACCGCGCTGGCGCTACCGTGAGGACGGCACCCTCGCCATCGAAGGGAGAATGGACGGCAACCTCGCCACGAAACTCACGCGGAAGGGCCACGACGTGCGCGTCCTCGCGCCGGTGCTCTTCGGCGGCGCACAGATAGTGAGAAACGACAACGGCGTCCTCTCCGGTGCGACCGAACCGCGAAAGGACGGCAACGCCTCCGGGTACTGAACTACTCTTCCTCTTCTTCCTCGTCCGATTCCGTCTTGTCGTCCGCTTCTTCGTCTTCGTCCTCTCCGTCCGCTTCTTCGCTTTCCGCGGAATCCTCCGCCTCCTCTTCTTCGTCGTCCGATTCCGTCGTGGTACCCACGTCGGTATCGTGAATCTCGATTTCCATCGGGCCGCTTTCGGACCCGCTGAACTCACCCAACTCCTCGCCGAGGCTCGATTCGTTTCGGCTCTTTCCGACGAGATAGCCAGCGATAAAGGAAATCCCGAGGAGGACCAGCGTTTTGAGTCCCGAACCGGACCGCTCCGCGCTCTCGGGTTCGGTTTCCGATTCCTCGTCTGTCGCGTTCTCGGACATACCGTTCGCTTTGCGGGTGAGTGACTTTTCCGTTGTGGTCGGGGACTGACACGGCGGTTGTCGCCGTCGGAGTGGACAGTTTACGGCGTCACCGTGGCCTAGCGGGTCGAACGAGCTCGGCACGCCGACGGACGATGCCGTCGCTCGTCGGTGACGTCAGAAAATCCGGTTCGGGCCGGGTGTTCCCCGAGACCCCCAAAATCCGCGGTTACGCGTCCGCTTCGGTTTCGACCGTCGGGTTCTGCTCGGTGTCGCTGCCGGAGTCGCGCATCTCGCGGAGCTCCGTCTCGACTTCTTCGCGGCCTTTCTTGAACTCTCCCATCGCCTCACCGGTCGAACGGGCGAGTTTCGGAATCTTGTTTGCACCGAACAGGAGGACCGCGATGAGCAGAATCACCGCGAGTTCCATCCCACCAGGAACTGGCCCGAACAGCGGAATCATTTCGACTACCATCTGTGTAAAACGATACCGTTCGGTTATTTATAGGCTTTTTGCCTCGTGGTAACTGTTACCACAACTCTGCTCGTCTCTCCTCCTTCTTTATTGTATGATAATTGTCATTTTCTCCCCTCCGTTTTTCAGTACCTTACTGATATTGCTGCTTGTCGGCCGCGAGAGGCGTTCTATCGATTGAATCGGTCGCGCATCCCGCCTACTAGACTCAGGTACGAATACAGACAAATAAAAACATTTATATAATTGCTCCCGGGCGAAACTGGATATGGAGTCAACAGCAACGTCGGATACCGAACCGCAGTCGATGCGGTCGAAACGACTCGCGTCGTTCTGCACTCGCGGGTTCACGTTCGGTCTTCTCTCGTATCTCGTCGGCTATCTCCTCGTCGCGGCACTGTTCGTCGTCGGTCCCGCGAACGTCAAGGGCCCCCTCGATGTCAAACTCAAGTGGTTCGGATTCGCGTTCTACAACGCCCACTTCATCCCCATCGCCATCGGGAGCCAATCGTACAACTACATCAGTCAGGCATCCGACCCGGCGGTTCCGCCCATCGTGTACTACGCGATTCCGGTCGTCTCGCTCCTCGTGACGAGCGCCGTGTTCTCCGCTCGCAACCGTCTGGGTGAGACGGTCGAAACTGTCGTCTACTCCGGCGCGAGCATCACCGTCGGATACGCGGCGATGGCAATCGTCGGCGCGTTCACATTCACGCTCCCCATCCTCGGGATGACGGCGCAACCGGACCTGCAAAAGGCGGCCGCCATCGGTGCCGCGTATCCCATCGTGCTAGCGACCGTGACCACCTTCGCGGTCGTCTTCCTCCGCCGATAACAGATTCGCGGTATCGTTTCCCTCGATTACGTATCGTTCGATGTTTCGACAAATTCGACGACCGCCTCCGTTCCCCGAAAGCCGTCGGCCATTCGGTCTACGAGTTCGCCATTCTCGAACAGCAGGAGGGTCGGCACGCTCCGGATGTCGTATCGCTCGACCAGCGAGAGGTCCTCTCCGAGGTTGACCATCGCAACCGCGACGTCCGTCGCGCGGGCGACGTTCCCGACGACGGGTTCGATGGCCTGACAGAGGGCACAGCCGTTCGTGTAGCAATCGACCAGCAGTCGGTCGTGTTTCTCGATGCAGCGGTCGAGTTCGTCGGCGTCTTCGACCCGTAGCGGCTTCGTATCGTCCTCGCTCACGTCGTTCACGACCGGAGTACGTGCGCGGTGTACTTGGGAAACTCGTTTTCGGAACTCCTCGTTTCGACGGGTCGCTTACGCGTGCCGTTCGATTTCCGAACGGAGTGCCGACTCCATCTCGCGCGCTCCCTCGTTCGTGAACGACAGTTGCGACCACCGCTCGTCGATATCGGCCATCTCCGAGAGCAGACCGCCGCGGCGGTCGATTTCGAGCTTCACGTCGAGTCCCGCTCCGGTCTCCGTGGGGACGACTTCGAGTTCGTCGAGCGCACCGGCGAACGGACCAGCGTGCGGGACGAACTCCAACTCCTGAACGAACCGTCCGGAGAAGATGGACCCCGGTGCCTGTTCGCACTCGGCCGACCTGAGCCTGAATCCGAGCGAGTCGAGCGCGTCCATGAACGCACCGAGCCGCGGGCCGGGTTCGACCTGCACCGGGTCCTTGTCCTCGGGGTCCACCGACCAGTCGATATCGAGGCCGGTTTCGAGCCACACGTTCGTCCGCCCGGCCGTGATGGGCGCATCGAGTGGGACGTCGATGGTGACGGGGAACGTCCGCTCCTCGTCCGGACCGATGGTGAACGGGTCGGCGACCTGGAACTTGTCGATGACGCCGGTTCGAACGCTGTCGTCGGTTTTGTATCGAGTCAACAGCGCGAAGTAGATGGCGTCAACTTCCTGTTCGGAAGAGCCGCCTTCGACGCGGACTTCGACATCGACCGACTCTCCGGCCGAGAGCGTGGTTTTCGGGAGGATGGTATCGACGCGGGCGGAACCAATACCAACGCGGGAAAGGATTTGTTTCATTCCACCGGTCACTTGCTCCATTTCCGATATAAGCTTTGTTGGTGCAGGTCGGTAGCGTTCGACACGGCTTTGTGTCCCGCCATCGCCCCTTCGAGCGATGACCGAGCCGGAACGCGCCGCCCGTGAATTCCTCCTCGCCGACCGCCGAGAAACCGTCCGCACCCTTCTGCAGTGTGCGAAGCGAGTCGCCGAGGGGTGGGACGACGGTTCGACGGACGACCTCGATTCGACGGACGGCCCCGATTCAACTGGCGGCCGGAACTCGACGACCGACCGAGATTCCGTCGTCCGACCGCTCTCGCGCGAGCTTCGGAAGACGGGGTTGTTGGAGCGGCTCCCCGACCTCCTCTCGGAGACGGTAACCGCCGCCGGATTCTCGCTTCAGGCGCGGCCGGTTCCCGCGCCGCCGTACGTGGCCGTGACCAGTCGCGGGCCGGTCCTTCGCGCCACCCTTCCGGCGGGTCGCCTCGTCGTTTCGTTTCGCCTGTTCGACGTGGTTCGAGAGGAGGACGCCACCCGAGAGGACGGGGTTCGGGTTCGGTACGTTCTCGGCGCGTGCGACCCCGAGAAGGTCGTCTCGGTCGAATTGCGGTGACTCCTCCCGCCGTCGAGCGGCGTCAGGTCGCTGGCGGTTCGACGCTCACGGTTCCCGCCGCGCCGCCCGCGATTGCGCCCTCCAGCGCGACGATTATCCCCGCGAGGAGCGGCAGGGCGATGCCGAGTTGCGCGTCGTACGCGGCCAACCAGAGTGGGATGCCGCCCGTCGCTATCAGGTAGTTCATGCCCCAAAGCGCGCCCACTTCGCTTCCGGGCGTCGCCATGGTGTAGCCCAGAACGACGGCGAGGGCGACGCCGCCTATCGCGCCCGCAAGCAGGCCGTGCCGGAATCCGTCGCGCCAGTTGCCGCCCGCGAACCATCCGGCGACGTATCCACCGGCGAGGCCGACAGCGAGGAGGACCAGCGCCGCCGAGACGCGGACGCTTCGGGGGAGCGGAATCGTCGCGCCGACGGCGATCGCGAGCAGTTCGACCAGCGCGCCCGCACCGATCGCTTCGAATCGCATGCCCCACACTGGGCGCTTCGTGTGGGAAGACGTTTCGGCCTCCCCTGCCCTGATTCGAACGCTCGATGGGTTTCGAATATTAAGTGTCCGCGACCCGTCGCCCCGATATGGCCCGGCAACTCGCTCCCGGCGTGTGGATGCTCGAACTCGCGGTTCCCGTCGTCGGCGCGAACGCCTTCCTCGTGGACGACGGCGAGGTGACGCTCGTGGACGCGGGCTTGCCGCGATTCGGGTTGCGCCGCGAACTCCGCGATGCGGGTTACGACGCCGCCGATATCGACCGCGTGCTGCTCACGCACTACGACATCGACCACGTTGGCGGCCTCCGCGACCTCCCCGCCCTCGACGCGCCGGTGTTCGTCGGCGAGCGCGACGCCGACCTGCTCGCCGGGCGGTACGACCCGCCGCTTTTCCACCACAAGGGCGCGTTTCATCGAGTCGCGCGCCGACTCGTTTCGATTCCCTCCCGGTTCGACGTCCGGCCCGTCGCCCACGGCGCGCGAATCGGCGAATTCACGGCCTACCACACGCCCGGCCACAACCCGGGGCACACGGCCTACGTCCACGACGGACTCGGCGTCGGCCTCCTCGGCGACCTAGTATGGGAGCGCGACGGGACGCTGACGCCGCCCGAGTGGTGGGACTCCTACGACACCGGCGAAATCCGACGGAGCATCCGGGCGTTCGCCGGGTCCGTCCCACCGCTCGACCTCCTCTGTATGGGTCACGGCACGCCGATTCTCCGCGGCGGGTCCGACGCGCTCGCGTCGCTGGTTCGACGACTGTGATGCGTTTCGGTATTTCGTTGTCGCACCTCCTCTTGCCTCTAGCGTTCGTTCTGCCCTTCGAAACTGTCCCTTCCTCGGCCGTGATTTCAACCGCTAGGGTCCACCCCTCCCCGATTTTGGCTTCGCGCGGGACGTGAGTCCCGCGCTTCGCCTCGTCTTCCGCCCCGAATCGCCCGGACGAGCGGCCGTCGCAAATCTGAATCCGACAGTTCGACGGGTGGGGTGGCCAAGTGAGCGGACCGAGCGGACCGAGCGGACGCGAAGCGTCCGCGAGGGGAGCAGGCGGTGGGGTGGGGTACGGTGGGGTGGGTGGTCCCTAGCGACTGCACACACCATCGCTATTTCCCCGACACTGTTGCTGGCAGGGATATCGAATTCACTGTTCTCCGGACCCGCTCTGCATTCACGCGACCCTTCCCCACACGTTCCCCAGTCACGCGGTTCTCCAATCACGCCGCTCCGTTCGATTTCATACGCCGAGTTCGTCGGCGAACTCGGACAGCGAATCGACGGTCAGGTCGGGGTCGCCGTCGAACGGTTCCCACGGCATATCCTTTCGATTCAGCCACACGCCCTGCAGTCCGGCGTGTTTCGCACCCATCACGTCGAACCACCCGGCCGTAACGTGGGCGAGTTCCTCGACCGGCACGCCGATTCGGTCGGCGGCGTGGCGGTACAGTTCCGCGTCGGGTTTGAACGTCCTCACCTCGTCGGCGCTGATGGTGTCCGAAAGTAGGTCGCCGATGTCGGCGTGTTCGACCATCGAATCGAGCATTTCGGGGTTGCCGTTCGAGACGACGTAACAGTCGTAGCCGCCGTTCCGCAACCGCTCGATGCCGCTCCGAACGTCGTCGAACACGTCGAGTTTGTGGTAGACCGCGAGGATTTCGTCGCGCTCGTCCGCGGACACGTCCGTGTCGTGGACCGACAGGGCGTATTCGAGCGCGTCGCGGTTCATCTCGTAGAACGTTTGATACGCGTCGATGTGATTGCCCACGAAGGTGTATTCGAGCGACCGAGCGCGCCAGAGTTTCGAGACGGGTTCCGGGTCGGCGACGCGCTCCGCGAGCGCCTTCTCGGCGGCGTCCACGTCCACCAGCGTGCTGTACGAGTCGAACGTCACCGTCGAAACGCGGTCGGAATCGAAGGCCATGCGTCGAACCGACGGAGCGGGGCGGGTTAACCGCTGGGGCGCACCACCACCACGATTATTTTCTTCCCCGTCCAGTATCCGAATATGACCACGGCAAACGACGGTAACTCGTTCCTTCGACTGCTCGTCGTCATCGTTATCGCCCTCCTGTTGTTCCCGATGGTGATGATGCTGTTCGCGTTCCCCATGATGGGCGGGTGGATGATGGGCGGTCAATACGGCCCGGGATACGGCGCGATGCCCGTGTGGGGCTGGCTCGTCATGCTCGTTCCGCTCGGTCTCCTCGTCGCGCTGGGCTATCTCGCTTACCGAGTTCTCCGCTCCGGCGAGCACGGGACCGACCCGGCGCTCGCCGAACTGCGGATGGCGTACGCCCGCGGCGACATCTCGGAGGAGGAGTTCGAAAACCGACGCGAGCGACTCCGCGGCGAGCGCTGACCGCGTTCAGTCGGCGGAGTGCGCGCTTCCCTCGCCCATCTTCTTCGGGTTCATCATCCCCTCCTTGATGCCGAAGCGGACGAGCGCGGCGTTCACCGGGTAGGCGAACAGGAACCCGACCGAGAGCGAGAAGGCGAGCGACCCCCAGAACAGGGGACTCCCGAACTTCGCGCCCCCGGCGAGCAGGAGGTCCGTGCCGATGGCCGTGATTTCCATGATGGTTATCGACGGCGTTTCGCTGTAGAAGGCGTCGGCGAACGCCGTCCGGAAGCCTTCTCCCTCCTGCATCAGCGGCCCGACCGTCAGCGCGTAGCCGAAAACGTACGCGAGTGCGAACGTTCCCGCGGCCTGAACCAGCGTGCTCCCGACCGCGAGCATACCCGCGATGGTTACCATGCCGACCACTTCTCCGGCACCGCAGCCGGAGTAACAGTGTGCGGTCGAGCGAAAGCCGCGACGCCACAGCGAGTCGTGGGAAATCTGGGTTCGTCCGGAGTACCAGTAGATGGCCAGTCCGAACGGCCCGGAGTACAACACGACGAGCGTCCAGACGAACTTCATCAGCGAGGGGAGCGCCCCGTTTCGCTCCCGGATGTCCCACCACAGGACGCCGACACAGACGAGGACGAGAAGCGCCCACGCACCGAGTAACGTCGGATTCGACAGTATCGGCTTCAGTAGTTCCCGCGCTGGCTCGAACGCGTGTTCGACTTGCGTGACGACGTGTGTGAGTTGCATGCGATGGTCACCTCGGAGTCCGCGTTCGGACCCGCATGTATGTGACCGCGCTTTTATACCATTCTGGCTAATGACGACGAAAAATCACCGTCGGAAATGCACGGAAGACAAAAATCAGAGGCGCTTTCGTGTGCTCTATTTCAATTCACTGGTGGCCGGACACGCGAACCGGTTCGTACGGTTCTTCGAGATACGCCATGTCGCCCGAGGAGAGGTCGATGTCGAGCGCCTCGACGGCCTCCTCCAGGTGTTCAATGCTGGTCGTTCCGACGATAGGGCGTCCACGGCGTCCTTGTGGAAGAGCCACGACAGCGCGATTTGCGCCATCGTAACGCCCTTCTCGGCGGCCAACTCCTGCACTCGTTCGTTGATTTCCTCGCCGCCACCCTCGGCGTAGGGGTGCTCGTGAGCGTAGTCGTCCGTCTTGCCGCGAGTAGTGTCCTCGAACGCCTCGTAGGGACGGGTGAGGAAGCCGCGGGCCAGCGGACTCCACGGGATGACACCCATGCCCTCCTTTTCACAGAGGGGGAGCATCTCGCGCTCTTCCTCCCGGTACGCGAGGTTGTAGTGGTTCTGCATCGTGACGAACCGGTCCACTCCGATTCGCTCGCTGGTGTAGAGCGCCTCGGCGAGTTGATGTGCCCACATCGAACTCGCGCCGAGATAGCGGACCTTCTCGCGTCGAACCGCGTCGTCCAGCGCCCGCATGGTGGTTTCGATGGGCGTGTCGGGGTCCCAGCGGTGAATCTGGTAAAGGTCGATGGTGTCCATTCCGAGGCGCTCGCGGGAGTTGTCGAGTTCCTGCTCGATGGCCTTCCGCGACAGGCCCCCGGAGTTGGGGTCGTTTTCGTCCATCTGGAAGTAGCCCTTCGTGGCGACGACCATCTCGTCGCGTCGGCCCTCCAGCGCCTTCCCGAGGATTCGCTCGCTTTCGCCCTTCGAGTACATGTTCGCCGTGTCGAAGAAGTTGATACCGAGGTCGATGGCCCGCTCGATGATGGGCATGCTCTCGTCCTCGTCCAACACCCATTCGCGCCAGTCGCTCGACCCGAAGCTCATACAGCCGAGACAGATTCGACTGACTTCCATTCCGGTGTCCCCGAGCGTCGTATACTCCATGCGCGTTCGCTCGTCGCCCGCGAGGAAAAAGGTACGGGCAACGGAGATTTCCTCGGTCGAACGAACGACCTCTCCCCGCGAAGTACGGTATCGGGAGGAGAACCCCACGGATTTCGATACTACTAATTATTAGGCAACGAATACGATAGTTGATAGAGAAGTTGAAACGATGATGGATGACATCCGTGTGCTATTCGTTGACCCCCTCTCTGACGCGGGTGTTTTTCCGGGCCGTCTCGCCGATGCCATCGACAGTCTCTCCGTCGTGGAGGCGCGGACCACGGACGAAGCACTCGATGTCCTGTCGGAGCGTCGTATCGACTGCGTTATCAGCGCCTACGCGCTTCCCGATTCCGACGGTATCGAGTTGTTGCACGCGGTCAGGCAAACGCGATTGAACCTTCCGTACATCCTCTGTACCGAATCCGGGAGCGAAAAAATCGCAAGCAGAGCCATCTCCGCCGGTGTGACCGAGTACCTCCGGGCCGGGGGCATCGACTTGGAAACGCTGGCGAAGCGCGTCGAACGAATCGTCTCTCCATCCGAAACGAGCGGCACCGACCGGCGATTTAACCACTACCGTTCCATCGTGCAGGCGATGGGTGACGGTGTGTACACGCTGGACACGAACGGCCGTATGACCGCCGTCAACGATACCCTCGTCGATATCTCGGGCTACGAACGTGACGAACTCGTCGGCGAGCACATCTCGATGCTGTTGGACGACGAGGACGTCGAGCGCGGGGACGAACTCATTAGAGGCCTCATCCGTGATAACGACGCCGTCGGTCAGTTACTGGCGACGCTTCATACGGTGGATGGGCGGACCGTCCCGTGCGAGGCCCGCATCGGGTTGCTCACGCACAACGACGTGTTTCGCGGAACCGTGGGGGTGTTCCGAAGTATCGAGGAGCACGAACACGTCAAGAAGGAGCTTCGTGACGAAAAACGACGAATCGAGGAACTCCACGAAGTGGCATCGGAGATGGAGTCGTGCCAAACGGCGGACGAAATCTGTGAACTGACCGTCGATGCGGCGGAAAGTATCCTCCAGTTCGACATCTGCGGTGTCGACCTCATCGAGGACGATCACTTCGTTCCGACTGCTATCTCCACCGGCATGACGAACGACGGGTACTCCAAACTCCGGACCAACGAGGGTATCGCCGGAAAAACCCATCAAAATAACGAGACATACGTTATCGACGACGTGCGCGAGGAATCGGATGCGGTCCCGGCACAGGCCGAATACCGGTCGCTCCTCAGCGTTCCCGTCGGTGACGAGGGCATCTTTCAGGCGGGGTCGCGCGACGTCGCGTCCTTCGACCGCGACGACGCCGAATTGGCCGAACTGCTGGTTTCACACACCGCCGAGGCGCTTCGACGAATCAACTCGCAAACGGCCCTTCGGGAGAGCGAAGAGAAGTACCGAACGCTGGTCGAACAGAGCCACGACGCGATCTATATCTACCGAAACGACTCGTTCGAGTTCATCAACCAGCGCGTGTGTGACTTGACAGGGTACACGCGCGACGAACTCATGGAGATGGAAATTTGGGACCTGATACATCCCGACGACCGCGAGGAGGTAAAGCACATCGCAAGCGGTCGAAGCCGCGGCGAGCACTCGCCGCACTACGAAGCCCGCGTCGAGACGAAACACGGCGACATCAGACATATCGAATTCAGCGTGCGCATCATCACGTACGAGGGCAAACACGCGCACCTCGGCTCCGCCCGTGACGTGACCGGACGAAAGAAGCGAAAGCAGGAGCTCAAGCGACAGAACAAGCGCTTGGAGGAGTTCGCCAGCGTCATCTCCCACGACCTTCGCAATCCCTTGAACGTCGCACAGGGCCATCTCGAACTCGCTAAAGAACGCGGAGAGGACCGCCACTTCGAGAAATCGGAGAGCGCCCTCGACCGAATGGAGAGCCTCATCGCCGACCTCCTGACGCTAGCGCGACAGGGGCAGGTCGTCAGCGAAACGGAACCGGTCGAACTTCCGACCATCGTTCGACAGGCGTGGTCGAACGTTGAGACGGGGGACCGAACGCTCATCGTGGATACCCTCGGAACCGTCGATGCCGACCCCGGACGACTGCAGGAACTGTTCGAGAACCTGTTTCGAAACGCGGTCGAACACGCCGGTGACGAGACGACCGTTCGCGTCGGGGGACTCGCGGACGGCTTCTACGTCGAGGACGACGGTCCCGGCATCCACCCCGAGGAACGCGACGCCGTGTTCGAACACGGCCACACGACCGCAAAGAGCGGGTCCGGACTCGGACTGTCCATCGTGAAGGGCATCGCAAACGCACACGGCTGGTCCATCTCCGTGTCCGACGGATCGGACGGCGGCGCGCGCTTTCGGATTCGACGGAGCTAGGTGCCCCCCGCCCTCGCCGCCGCCCGTTTCGTTCTCCGCTCGCTCGACATCGACGCGAAACGGTGCTTCCTCCGCTACTTATCGAGCTACTCCCACCGAAACCCTTCGACGGTCGGCGCTGGCAGCGGACTCGACTGTAACCCGGCGGTCGGTTCCGGGTCGTTGTACGACCGCGGAGCCACGTCGTTCGGCCCGTCCGGGTAGAACAGCGACGCCAGTAGTTGAATCTGTCCGCGGCCGACGCCGAGTTCGAACTGCCCGCCGCCGTACAGCCGAATCCCGTGCTCGGCACAGTATTCCAGCGCGTCGAACAGCGACTTGACGGTTCCGAAGCGCGAGGGCTTGATGTTCAACCACTCGGGTTCGAACGGGCGCGATTCGACGCTCTCGACGCCCGTAATCGGCGCGTCCCACGACACCCGCTCGCGCACCGAATCGAGCACGGTCGCCGTCTCGTCGGTGTACGCCGGGTCCTCGATGACGACTTCGGGCAGCGCGTCCGCCACGCGCCGGTACAGCTCGGGATTCGGAGACTGGCCCACCTCCGCCTCGCCGTACTCCGCTTTCATGTCCACGATTCGAACCCGCTCCGTCTCGGCCAGTTCCGAGACGAGTTCGTCGTCCCACTCCGGCGTGGCGTCGAGTTTGAACCCCAACTCGGGGTCGATGTCGAGCCACTCGCGCACTCGGTCGGCGCTCGGCGGGTCGCCCAGCCGCGTGCTCACGACGAATCGTACCGGTTCCGGCGTGCGGTCGAGGACGGCCGCGAGGTCTGTCCCCGCCTGCCGAAACGCGAGGTCGAGCGCCGCACTCTCGAACGCCCACTGTCGGTAGTGTCGGAAATCCTCGCGCGACGGTCCGACCGGGAACAGGTCGAGGTCCGATAGCGCTTCCGAGAACGAATCGAGGGTGTAGGTCCCGGTCAGGCCGAACTCCAACTCCGCCAACCCGTGCTGGTCCTCCGCGTCGTAGGTCACGTCCTCGCCCTTGCCGACCTCCCCGCCGCCGCGAAGCGAGATTTCGGTCGTGACGCGCGTGAAATCGCTCGACGTCTCGCGTTCGTGCGGCTCGAACGAACAGGACTCGATTTCGAGCGGCAGGTCCGCGACTGACTCGTAGAGTGTCATCGAACGATGAAACGGCAGGGAGAGTGAAAACTGTCGGGTCGGTTCACGTCGATTGACGGTTTCCATGGTCTCGCGGCCGACGGAAACGACATCGACGTTCCGGACTCTCGGGTCTCGTTAGGCCGGGCATTTTCCCGCTTCCCATCGATCTCCCTCGTTGAAATTTCAGTGCGTGATTGGTTTCAGCGAGTGTGTCGAGTTCCGTTGAGCGTGGCTACGGTTGCACTTGGTCCGTTGGACGGATCAAGACCTCGTTGATGTCCACGTGCTCCGGCTGGGTCACGACGAACGTGATCGTCCGGGCGATGTCGTCGGGCTGGAGAGCCTGCATCGTTCCGACGTGGCCCTCTACCCCTTCTTTGATCTCCTCGTCGGGAATGTGTTCGAGGAGTTCCGTACTGACCGCACCCGGTTCTATCGTCGCCACGCGGATTCCCTCGGAGGCGACGTCCAGACGGAGCGAATCGCCGAACATCTTCACACCGGCTTTCGCCGCGTTGTAGTGCGTGCTGTTCGCTTGCAGGAACCGTCCGACGACCGAAGAGAGGTTGACTACGTGTCCGCTCTCTTGCTCCAGCATCGTGGGGATGACGGCGTGTGTCAGGGTGATGAGACCGGTGAGGTTGACGTCGATGGTCCGCTGGAGCGTTTCCCTGTCCGCGTCCGCGATATGCGTGAGGGGCATGAGCCCAGCATTGTTCACGAGGATGTCGATGCGACCGTATTCGTCGGTCGTCGCTTCGACTACGGTGTCGATGTCCTCGTCATCGGTGATGTCGGTCGGAACGACGAGTGCCTCGCCGTCTTCGTCCTCGATTTGGGCCGCGAGTTCGTCGAGTTCATTTTCCCGTCGAGCGGCGAGTACGACACTCGCACCGCGCGCCGCCAGCGACTTGGCCGTCGCTTCTCCAATCCCGGAAGACGCCCCGGTAACGATTGCTACCTGTCCATCTAGTTCGGAACCAAACTCTGCTGTCATCAACTGAAAGAAGGAGACGGTACGGGGTAGATTCGATGCTATCTGTAAAGCGCGTTTAAGTACCGATGATAACGAACTCGACACCGCTCGTCGGGTTCTCCAGCTACTCGCTATTCGACCCCGCGAAGCTACTCTCTAGCGCCTCGACGATATCTTCGAGGTGCGCAACGATCAGTCGCTGGTTTCGCGTGGCAGTATCTCGATGGTGGCGGAGCGGGCCCGCTCGCTGACCATCGATTCGAGGTACGGGCTTCCCTCGTACTTCTCGCGGTAGGCTTCGTCGATGCGGTCGGTAATCGGTCCATCGACCGGCTCGAATGTAACCTCCTTCGTCATACCGGCGGCCTCGATTCGCCCCGCGTTTTCTCGGACCGCGGCCCGATACCAACTGGAGTCCTGACCGTTGTAGGCACGCACGTAGAGGGCGTCGTCGACCCGGACGGACCATATCCACGTCGGAGTGCCGTACGTCTCGCCGTCCTCACGGAACGGCGCGATGTGCAGGTCGTCGGATTCCGCAATCTCGCTCAATTCGTCGTCTGGCCATGCAGTCATCGGTATCTCCTCGAAAGTGGGGGACGCATACTCGGATGTCGGTTCGGCGGTATCGGCGTTGGATTAGCTATCCGACTCCGGGTCGTACTCCTCGTCGGTGACGTGTTCCAGCCAGGTGACGGCCTCCCCGTCCTGCTCTTCCTGGATGGCGATGTGGGTCATCGCGTTGTCCGGCGTCGCACCATGCCAGTGTTTTTCGCCCGGCGGGAACCAGACCACGTCGCCCGCTCGTATCTGCTCGATTTCTCCGCCTTTGCGTTGTACGAGGCCACACCCGCTCGTCACTATCAGCCGTTGGCCAAGCGGGTGGGTGTGCCACGCGGTGCGAGCACTCGGTTCGAACGTGACGCTCGCCGCCGCCGCGCGGGCCTCGTCTTGCGGGTCGAATAAGGGGTCGATTCGGGTGCTTCCCGTGAAGTACTCGTCGGGTCCCTCGACGGAGGGTTGTGAACAGTCTCTGGTGATATCCATGAATTGTACCGCTCTTCAGTAGAACGTCGTGTGACTTGGTTTCGATGCTATCTGGAAAGGGTACTTATGTGCTCCTGCACGTCGAGCGAGGAGGTGAGGAGCTGGCGCTCGCCGCGCCGGAGGAGACTCGACAGCGACGGTTGTGAAATATCTAACTCCTCGGCGAGTTCCGCGGCCGTCACTTGGCGCGGGCTCTCGTAGTATCCGCGAGAGACGGCGAGCGTCAGGGCCTCGCGTTGACGGTCCGTGAGTTCGTCTCCCGTGCGGTCGTTGGACGAGGATTGGTCGGGTGTGATGGAGATGAGGTCGAGCGAGATTCCGTGGTTCTCGAACGTGGTGTGAAAGTCGTGGAACGTCTCGTAGTCTTTGAATTCTTTCGTTTCGTGCCACCCTTCCGACGTGATGATCGTCGATTTCATCTTCGCACCGTCGAAGCGTTCTGGGTCGAAGGCCGGGGATATCGAGTCGTCGAGTTCGACGGTGAGCTTGTAGACGGTTGTATCGCCCCGGTCTCCGAGCGGCGTTACCGTTACGACTTCGTCGAGCGCTGCGAGTTGCGCTTCGGAGACGTCATCCTCGGCGTCGATTTCGACGATGAATACCCGCGCGTCAGGCTCGAGACAGAGGGCGTGGGAGCACACGATTTCGTCGGGCGGAAGCGTCGTCGGGATACTGACGAGCGGAAGTGCGGATGAACGAAGTCGAAATTCCGTCGTGATGGTCATTGTGTGGAGTCACGCTTTGCGCCCAGTTAAGCGTCTGGACGCCGCGGGTGGGCACCGAACTTCCATCGAATCCCCCCGCCACGGCCACCGCCGACGGATGCCAGAGTTGGTACGCGTGAACGGTCAGAACCGCGTCCGAAAACGGCGACCGCTAATCGTTCGACGCCAGCCACCGAGCCAGCGGTTCGGGGTACTCCTCGCCGAGCGTAACGCCGTATCGGTCCCGTTCCTCGGAGGTGAGCCGCCACGGTTCGTGCGCTTTCTCGTCGGGCACGTCGCGGAGTTCGGGGAGCCAGTACTTGACGTACGCCGCGTCCGGGTCGTAGTGCTCGGCCTGCCACAGCACGTCGAACGAGCGGTTTCGGGAATCGTTGCCGACGCCCGCGACGTACGCCCAGTTGCCGTAGTTGCTCGCCGGGTCGTAATCCACGAGTTTGGTTTCGAAGTACGCCGCACCCTTCCGCCAGTCGATGCGGAGGTCGTTCGCCAGCACGCTGGCGACATTCTGCCGCCCGCGATTCGACATGTACCCCGTCTCGTTCAACTCCCGCATGTTGGCGTCCACGAACGGGATGCCGGTCTCCCCGCGCTTCCACCGTTCGAACTCGGATTCTCCGTCGCCGTCGTCCCCGCTATATTCGTCGCCTCCGTCGTTTCCGCTATCTCCGTGAACCTCTCCGTTCCGCCAGTCGATGGTCCGCCGACGGATTCCCCGCCGTTTGAACGGTTGACTCCCGTGCTTTGCGAACTGGAACTGGAAGAAATCCCGCCACAGCAACTCGAACACGAGCCAGTAGGTCGATTCGTTCGCGACCCGCTCGCGCTCGTACCGCTGGACGGTTTCGACCACCGTTCGAGGGGAGAGGCACCCCGCGTTGAGCCACGGCGAGAGTTTCGAGGAGTAATCCGACCCCAACAGCCCGTTTCGCGTCTCCTTGTACTCGCGGAGACGGTCGCGCGTCCAGACATAGCGCTCCAACCGCTCCAGTCCGGCGGGTTCGCCGCCCTCGAAATCGAGGACGCGTCGCTCGTCCCGGGTCGGCGGTTCGACCCCTAAATCGGCGAACGACGGTATCGTTCCGGGATCGATTTCGTCGCCATCCGCTACCTCCCCCGGCACCGGCGGGAGCGTCGTCGGCGCATCGACGGTGGGACGGACGTCCGCGTCCGAACGCTCGACCGTCTGTCGAAACGTCGTGAACGTGTCGTCGATTTCGGCGACCGGGACGGGCACGTCGTCGGGATGATAGAGCGTGTGCCCCCAAATCGACTCGACGTCGGCATCGACATCCGTTTCCGGGTCGGCGAGTCGCTCGGTGACCGCCCGTTCGACGGCGCGCTCCTCCGGGGTGGGGAGGGCGTGAAAGCACACGAGGTCGGCGTCGATGTCGGCGGCGAGCGACGGGACGACTTCCTCAGGGCGTCCGTGTCGAACGAGCAGTTCGTTTCCCCTCTCCCGAAGCAAGATTCTGAGGGCTTCGACGCTCTCCCGGAGGAATCGCGTCCGGTGACTCCCCGTCTTCTCGTACCGGAACGAATCCTTTCCGCCGTACTCCCGCGACCCGAACTCCCGCGGGTCGAAGCAGTACACACAGCGGAGTCGCTCGGCCTCGCTCGCGACGACGAGGGCGCGGTTATCCCGAACGCGGAGGTCGGTTCGAAACCAGACGAGCGCGGTGTCCATACCGCCCGTTCAGTCCCCGAGCACTTCCCCTATCTCCCTAACTGAGTCGAGTACGTAGTCCGGCGTCACGTCCGATTCGGCGAGTTCACCGCGCGTCGTCACCCCTGAGCGAACCAACACCGTCGTCGCACCGATCCGCTCGCCGAGGGCTACGTCCGTATCGAGTCGGTCGCCGACGACGAGACACTCTTCGGGCGACACGTCGAGGTGCGACAAGGCGGCCCGTCCCGCGTCCGCGGAGGGCTTTCCGAGGACGTGGTTCGGGTCCCGTCCCGCCACGCCGGCGATGGCGTTGATGATGGCTCCCGACCCCGGCACCAGTCGCTCGTGGACCGGAATCGTCACGTCCGGGTCGGTACCGACGAAGGACGCGCCACTTTCGAGCGCCCAGAACGCCTCGGTGAGCGTCTCGTAATCGAACTCGCGGTCGATGGACGCGACGAGGACGTCGGCGGCGTCGGGGTCGTCCCGAACCCCGAACCCGCGCCGTTCGAGCAACTCGCGGAGATACGTTTCCCCGACGACGAACACGTCGCGTCCGGCATGCTCGTCTTCGAGGAACTCCGCGGTGACGAGTGCCGAGGTGAGCACTTCCACGGCGTCGATGTCGATGTCGTGCGTCGCGAGTCGCTCGACGTAGTGTTCGGGCGGCTGCGTCGGATTGTTCGAAAAAAAGAGTGGTGTGATTCCTGTCTCTCGCAACGTCCTCACGGCGTCGGCCGCACCGGTCAGGCTGTTGTCGCCGCGAACGAGCGTTCCATCCACGTCCACTATCGCGCCGCGATAGGTCGCCATTGGCGTGGTAGACGAACCACGGGATGTTGAGTCGTCCGGTGATTGGTGGCGGTCCGGTACCCAACCTCCGACCGTGATTCACACAGAACCTCTCCGGCGGACGGCAGAATGAAGTCCTCCGGCTTACAGTCATACGATAATGGTCGACCGACCCCGGCGCGTTCCGTTTACCGTCTTCTCGTCAGTCACGCGGCAGCGACGCCGGGTGTTTCTCTATATCGCGTCGTTCGTCGGCGTCATCGTCCTGTACACCGTCGCGTACATGTGGGGGATGGCGACGTTCCAAGGCGAAACCCGGACCGTCCTGCAGGCGTTCTCCATCGTCGTCGAGACGTTCACGACGACCGGATACGGGGTGGATGCGGGCCAGTGGACGACGCCGCAAATGCGCCTGCTGATGGTGTTGATGCAGATGTCCGGGGTGATACTCATCTTCATGGCCCTTCCGGTGTTCGTCGCGCCGTGGGTACAGGAGGCGCTTCGCGTGAGTCCGCCGACGACCATCGACGACGTGGAAAACCACGTCGTTATCTGTGGCTACTCGCCGCGCGCCGAGACGCTCATCGACGAGTTTCACTCATGGGACCACGAGTACGTCGTGGTCGTCAGGGACCGGGACGCCGCGCTCAATTTGTACGAACAGGACATCACCGTCGTCCACGGCGACCCCGAGTCGGCCGACGCGCTCCGAAACGTCCACGTCGAGGACGCGGATGCGGTCATCGCCGACGCGACCGACGAGCAGAACGCGAGCATCGCGCTTGCCGTCCGCGAGGTGTCCGAGACGGTTCGCGTCATCAGTCTCGTGGAGAATCCCGACCTGACGAACTACCTCCAGTACGCCGGTGCGGACCAAGTGTTCTCGCCGCGCCACCTGCTCGGTCACAGTCTGGCGGAGAAGGTCACGGCGTCCGTGACGACCGACCTCGGCGAGACCGTCACCATCGGCGAGGATTTCGAAATCCTGGAACTGTCGATTCAAGCCGGGTCGGACATCGACGGGACGAGGCTCGACGAGAGCGGTGTTCGGGAGCGCACCGGTGCGAACATCATCGGCCTGTGGCGGCGCGGGGAGTTCCAGAGCTCGCCCTCCCCGACGACTGAATTGGACGGCGACACGATTTTGCTCGCGGCCGGACGGGAGACGCAGCTCGAACGGCTGAAGGAGATGACCATCTCGGACGGCCGCGGACCCGTTCGGAGTTCGATACTCGTCGCCGGATACGGGGAAGTCGGTTCGACGGTGGAAGAGACGATGCAGTCGAAATCGGTGCGAACCACGGTCGTGGACAGGGAGGAGAAACCCGGCGTGGACGTGCTCGGCGACGTGACCGACGAGGACGTGTTGCGGGAGGCGGGCATCGAGTACGCCAACGCGCTCATCCTCGCGCTCGCGGACGACACGACGACGATTTTCGCCACGCTCATCGCCCGCGAACTCGCGCCGGGCGTCGAAATCGTCGCCCGGGCGAACGAGACGGACAACATCGGAAAGCTGTACAGCGCGGGCGCGGATTACGTCCTCGCCCTCGAAACCGTGAGCGGTCGGATGCTCGCCTCGACCATCCTCGAAGGTGAGGAGATAATCTCGCCCGACAAGCAGATAGAAATCCTCAGGACGACCGCGCCGCGACTCACCGGCCAGACGTTGCGGGATGCGGCGGTCAGAACCCGGACGGGCTGTACCGTCATCGCCATCGAGCGGAACGGCGAGGTCATCACCGACCTCGGCCCGAATTTCGTGGTTCGTGGCGGCGACCAACTCATCATCGCCGGAACGGACGAAGACACGAACGAGTTCGCCGAAATCGCGCAGTGAGTCTTCTGCTCACACGACCGCCGAGGCGACCCACCACGTCACGAACGCTTCGATGAACGCCGCGACGACGAAGACCGGGAACAGGCCGAGCAGGACGTAGTAGACGCGGACGAGTTCGCTCGCAACGGCGTCGACCGACGACCGACCGCGAACGTAGGACCACGCGACCCCGCCGAGATGTAAGCCGAGCGCACCCGCGACGGACAGGCCGGGGATTTCGATGATTCCGTGCGGGAGGATGAGCGCGAGGGCGAACGTGGGGTCGGGAAGGAGGCCGATGACGGCACCGACCACCGCACCGTTGAACAGCAGCGCGACGAGCGTCGGGACGCCGAACCCGAGCCCCGCGAACGCCGCCGTGATGGAGACGAACCAGTTGTTCGCGGCCAGCTTGACGAACACGTCTATCGGGAACGACCCGAAGACGTTGCTCGTCACGTCCGGGCGAACGCTTTCGAGCGTGAACGGTTGGACCGCGAGCCAGCCGCCGACGCCGCCGATCGCGAAGAGCGAGAGCGCGCCGAGAACGAGAAGCGGTCTCCGGCCGAGGAACGTCCGCAGTTCGTGAATCCCACGACCGAATGCGCCGCGGACCGACCCCCGACCGTTGGACACCGCGGATTCCGAATCGAGATACAGCGCCGTCTTCAGCACGCCGAGCGTCGGAAGCACCCCGAAGAAGAGGAGGAGTGCGGCGACTCGACTGACGCCGAGGAAACTCAATCCGGCCGTCGCGACGCCGAACACGCCGAACGACGCGACGACGACGACGATGTAACCCGCGACGCGAGCCTTGTGGTGACGGATGAAACTCCCGCTCCGTCGCAGTCCACCGCGAACGCCAACGTCGTCGATGACGATGGCCTGCGGGACGAACAGGAAGAGCAGGTAAACCGCGAGGAGGACGACGAAGAGCACGAGAGCCAGCACGAGCGACCCGAGGACCGCCGTGACGGTACTCCCACTCGTCACCGCGACCTCCACGACGCCGAACGCGACGAAGACGAGGAAGTACGTGAACAGACGGGCGAGCGACAGCAGGATGAACCTCGTTCCGTCCCTGCTCGCACCGGCGACGCCGGCCCCAATCGCTCGTTCGGTTCGAAGCGGCGTCGGGAGGGGAACGGTGGCCACGTCGCCGTCGGTCGCACTCGCGCGCTCGTTCTGCAGGGACCTCATCACGGCGTGTACTTGTCCCGCCCCGACGAGCGCGCGGGCGACGAACACGACAACGAGACTGCACAGAACGGACGCGACGAGGATGACGATGACCTCGGGCGTAAACGCGCCCATAATCGCGTCTCGCAGTCGCTCCACGGCGGCGGGATTCGTCTCGATTCCGTTCAAATCGCTCCGTCGAAACGCGGCGAATACGGCGTTGAGTCGCCCGGTTCCCGCGAGGAGCAAAAATGCCAGCACGAGTCCCACTATCGGGAACGTCTGTGCCATGAGGTTGATGCTCGCCCCCGCGAGGAACAGCGGGAGGACCGAGGCCGGGCGGCTAAGGAGGACCGTTCGAACCGACGCGCTCGCGTCGCTGAACTTCATACGGGAAACCTCTCACTCGAATTAGATATGTGTGATGGTGAAGAGGGTTGTGCGGTGATGTCGGTTTGGTAGTTGTGATGGTTGGGATGGTGGTGATAGTGGTTTTGTTGCGGTAGTAGTGATGGTTGAGATGGTAGAGGTGGTGGTATTGTCACGGTAGTCGTGAGGGTGAGAACGGTAGTAACAGTGGCACTGTCGCGGTAGTCGTGAGGGTGGGAAGTATCGCGGTAGTTGCGAGCGTCGGAATCGTTTCGAGGATACCGAACGTACCGATGGAACGAATCGTACCGAGAGTGCTGACTACCGTGATGGTTTCGATGGTAGCGATAGTACGAATTGTAACTGAGTGTACGTCGGTTACCGGTTCGCGTCGTATTCGATGGTGAGGAACCGTCGACCGAACACCCACATCGCGTGTTCGGCGTGGATGCCGTCACCCTCCGGAGCCACGCGGAAGCGCTGTTCCATCGGGAGCGCGACCGGACCGAGCGGCGTGCGGAGATACAACCCCTCGTCGCCCGTCTCGCTTCGGGTCGTCAGTTCGATGCCGGTCCCCTCGCCGTCTTCGTCACCGACCGACCCGTCGAGCGTTCGCACGTGCAGGACGGTGCTCAGGTTCGACCACGGGAGCGGGACGGCGATGTTGACGTAGCGGATTCCGTCCCGAACGTGGCTGGCGTAGATGGCGACGAAGACGGCGGTTCCCGTCCCGTCCGTTCGAATCCACGCTCGCGCCCCGTCTCGGGGGTCCTCGTCCGGGTCGATGGCGACGAGTTCGCTGGTGAGGGGGCCGCCGGACGACTGCCACGGGCCGGGGAGGTTGAGCTGTTCGATGCGGCTCGTGAGTCGGGCGGCGAGTGCCGCGCCGACCCGGAAGCCGCGGTGCCAGTGCACCCGATACGCCATGTCGTAGTCCGCGGTGCACTCGTAGAACCGTCTGACCTCCGGGTGCACCTCGTCGGGGTCGAAGTCGGGACGGGCGAACGCCGCCATGTCGTCCATCTCGCCCGACAGTTGCACGCCGGTCGTAACGTCGTTCCGTTGAAGGTAGTCCGAACCTACCCGGGTGCTGGCGACGAGCGGACTCAACGGAACGTCCCGTGTTCGGCGGAATGCCGAACGAGCGCGCCGACCGACCGCGACGACGGAGACGAGAAGTGCGAGAAAGAATCCGACGGCGCGTCGGCGCGGACGGACGGGCCACACGGTCATGCTATACGATTAGTCATCTCCGTATTTCAATTCACTCCCGCCCTGTCACGCGGTTATCGGGCGTATAATAAAGACGCGTGAAGTGTTTTCTCGGTGGTGTGAGCACCTTCGGAATCAACTGGCGGAAGACGTCCGACCGAGGAACGGGCCGACCGGACGCGAAAACCGAACAGTCGGACGACGAGGACGCCGCCCGCCGGTCGTATTCGATTCGCGCCCTCCTTCCCGGACCGTACGTTCGCTACCCAAAGGAGTGACGAGTCGGCCCCGCTACTCGCCGTGCCAGTCTAACACGGTCGCCGCCCACGTGTAGCCCGTCCCGGCGGCGAGAAAGCAAACCACGTCGCCCGATTCGACCAGTCCGTTCTCGATTCCTGCGTCCAGCGCGAGTATCTGGTCCACGCTCTGAACGTGCCCGAACTCGTCCAGATAGTAGTTCGCCGTGTCGAGCGTCGAACAGAGGTAGTCGTGGAACGACCGCTTCATGTGCGTCAACGCAACGAACCCCAGGTCGTCCCGGTCGTAGTCCGACCGCGAGAGCGCGGTGTCGGCCACGTCGAGGAAGTTATCGAGGGTGACCTCGTCCAATCGTTCCTTCATGCCGTCCGGGTCGGGCACGTCCAAGGTGTGGAGCCCCGCCGCCACGGTCGCCTCGCTGGGCGGGTTGCGCGACCCGCCAGCGGGCAGCGTCCATCGCGGTGTTCTCGTTCGCGCGGAAGACGAGATTGTTGCACGTCTCGCCGTCCGAGGTGATGGATGCAGACACGGCCGGTCCGGCGACGTACGGCATGCTGCTCGCCTTGGCCACCGTCTTGATGACCGTCGTCGCCGAGGACGACGACGCACAGCCGAAGAGCATATCGACCTTCTGATCCGTCACAAGGTTCGTCGCCAGTTTCTTCGCCTTGCTCTGGGAGAACCCGGTGTCGCGGACGTACAGTTCGAAATCGGTGTCACCGACCGAAACGACCGTTTTCCCGCTCTTGACGCCGGTCTTCGGTTCGGCGTCGGCTTTGTAGGCCAGTCCCGAGAGGAAGCCCCACAGGCTCTGTTGTCCGTAGTATTTGAGACTCCCCGAAATCGGTTGGAGAACGCCGATTTTCACCGTTCCAGATACGTTCTTGGTCGTCGTCATGCCACCCGTTCCATTGTCGTTCCCCGATTTATCGTCGTTCTTCGTATCGATTGTGTCATCGTTTCCAGTGCACCCTGCTAATCCGGCAATCCCGACCGCACCCGCGGACGTGAGGACGTTGCGCCGTGTCAGTCTCCGGTTCGTCATACCACCTATATCGGGAGTTACGAGCGGCAAATACTGCAGGGTTAACATGTGAACAGAACAGAATCAGGACGGTTCACATATCAACCGTGGATTTTTCGTCGCTATCGCTCGGAGTTTGAAATATGGCAGACGACGCGGTAACGCCGCCGACGTTCGACCCTGACGAGGTACTGCACGTCGAAGACGACCACTTCACGCCCGAGAACGTGGCTATCGTGACGGGTGCGGCCTCCGGAATCGGTCGTGCGACGACGCTCGCACTCGCCACGAACGACCTCACGGTGGTCGGGACGGACGTGGACGAGGACGGCCTGGCAGAGACGACCGACCGCGCCGAGGAGTTGGGACTCGGAGGAAACGTCGAAACGGTAGTTGCCGACCTCACCGACGAGGACGAGATAGACCATATCGTCTCCCACGCGGCGGACGCGGGCGCGGTGAAATATCTGGTCAACGTCGCCGGACTCCAGCACATCGACCCCATCGACGAGTTCCCGGCCGAGCGGTTCGACCTGCTTCACGACGTGATGGTCCGCGCGCCGTTCCTGCTGGCGAAGGCTTGCCTGCCCCACATGCGCGAGAGCGGCGACGGAACGGGCTGTATCGGCAACATGGCGTCGGTTCACGGCCACTACACCACCTCCGATAAGGTGGCCTACAACGTCTCGAAGTTCGGCCTCCGCGGCCTCACGCAGTCCCTCGCGGCCGAGGGCGGCGGCGACGTTCGCGCCTTCTCGGTCAGCACGGGCTACGTGAAGACGCCGCTCGTGACGGACCAGATACCGGACACCGCCGAACAGCGCGGTATCAGCGTGGACGAGGTGGTCGAGGACGTGATGCTGGGCCAAGCGCGCACGAAGGACATGATGACGCCGCAGGACGTGGCGAACCTGTTCGTCTTCGGCTTCTCCAAACACGCGGACCACCTGAACGGCGGCGACCTGCTGTTCGACGGCGGTATGACACTGACCTACGAGTGATTACTGCCGTCACAGACGAGCGACTACTGCCGTGACCGTCGAGTGAGAACCGTCGTGACGTCCGACCGAGCGCCGCCGCTGTGACGTACGAGTCGATACCGCTGTGACACGCGAACACCGCCGCTGTGAACGCGGGACGGTACGAAAAATCGATTCGACGACCGTTCGTCGGGCGCTTCACCGGTGCCGATTCATCTCGCTTAGCCCCACAGCCAATCCGAGAACCACACGGCGAGTCCGAGGACTATCGACGCGATTCCGACGGGTTGGAACGGCGGGACGACCAACATCACGACGCCGGCGGCGATCAGGATGATCGCCAACTCCTCTTCGGCGTACTCCTCGGCGAATTCGACGAACAGCGGTCTGCTGTCCTCTCTCGGTTGTTCGGACGTCGTTTTCTGTTCGGTTTCTTCGGTTGCCATATCGTATTCCCCCAGTTAGTCCGGTATCTCTGTCTCTTCGATCGGTTCCTCCTCGCGGTCGAACTGTCCTTCACCGAGCGCGATGAGGACGGTTCCGATGAGGTCGAGCGGCAACGTGAAGAACGTCACCAACCCGAGCACGCCAGCGGTCATGCTGCCGTACCAGTTGTGACCGTTGTACGCCGACCAGCCCCCCGCGAACTCGATGATCGAGAACACGAGGACGATGCCAGCGAGAATCGCCGCGCCGAGCCCGGTCACGCCGAGCATCTGCCCGGCGGCGCTCGTTATCAACAGTCCGAGCCCCACGATGACGCCGATGACCCCCGCCAACATCAACAGGAAGCCACCTGCTTTGTACGTGCGCGGCGTGTACGTTACTTCAGGCTCACCTACCCGTTCAGTTACTGCAATACGTTTTCACCTCCCCGCGTAGAAGGAGGGTTCCCCGCCACTTACGCCCGTTGTTGGTTCACGAAATCGTATCCGCTCTGATTCGGTCATCTCGCCGTTACTCTCATCTGACACTGTACGATTACAAATTCGGCCGTTCGCGCCGTACCGGAGTTTCGAAACTCGACGAAGGGCCATCTCCGACTCCTCGGCGGAAACCGTCAGCGCGACGGCGACCGTGACCGAGGATTTGGGCACGGACCGCCTCGCGGTGGAAATCAGCGCGGAAACCGACCGGGAAGTCCTCTCCGGCGAGACGACCGTCATGTCGCTTCCGCACGAATAGGGGCGCTACTGCCCGATTCGACGGCCGATTTCCCCCGTATCCTTTCCGCCTGTATCCTCTCTCTCCGTATCCTCTCCGCCCGTATCCTTTTGGGCGTGCCCGTTGCCCACATGAGCCATGACGACGACAGCAGAACTCGCGGATTTCGTCACGGAAACGACCTACGATGACCTTTCGGAGGACACGGTGGACGAACTCAAAAAGCGGGTGCTCGACTCAGTGGGAATCGCCGTGGGAGCGATGGGCGAAAACCCCGTCGAGGCGGTTCGCGCGACCGTTGAGGAGATGGGCGACGGAGATTGCACCTTGTGGGGTGGCGGAAGCGCGTCCCCGCCGGACGCGACCATGCTGAACACGGCGTACGTCCGGTATCTCGACTACATGGACTCGTTTCTCGCACCCGGCGAGACGCCGCATCCGAGCGACAACATCGCCGCCGCAATCGTGTGCGGGGAGTACGAGGGGTGTACGGGAGAAGACCTCATCACCGCCATCGCCGTCGCGTACGAGGTGCAGGCCGAACTGGCGTGGAACGCGCCAGTTCGGGACAGAGGATGGGACCACGTTACCCACACCGTCATCTCGGCGACGGCGGGGGCGTCGAAACTGCTCGGGTTGGACCGCGAGGAAACCCGGTCCGCCATCGGCATCGCCGGAACCGCGCACAACGCCCTTCGGGTGACGCGGACCGAGGGCATTTCGGAGTGGAAGGGTCTCGCCTCAGCGAACGCCGCGCGAAACGCCGTCTACTCAGCGATGCTGGCGAAAAACGGCGTCGAGGGGCCGACGAACCTCTTCGAGGGGCAAAAGGGATGGAAGCAGATAGTCTCCGACGAGTTCGACGTCGACCTGTCGCCGGGCGAGCGCGTCCACGACGTGATGACGAAACGATACGTCGCCGAGACGTACGCCCAATCCGCCGTGGAGGGTATCATCGAACTGGCGGAGCGCGAGGACATCGACCCCGACGACGTGGAATCGATTCACCTCGATACGTTCGCGGGTGCGAAACTCATCATCGGCGGTGGCGAGGGGTCGCGCTACGAGGTGGAGACGAAGGCGCAAGCCGACCACTCCCTGCCGTACATGCTCGCCGTGTCGCTCATCGACCGCGAGATGACGAACGCGCAGTACGACCCGGACCGAATCCGGCAGGACGACGTACAGGAACTGCTCCGGACCGTCGAAGTGGAGGAGGACGAGGACCTCACGGACCGCTTCGAGGCGGGCGAAATGCCCGCGAACATCGACGTGGTGATGGACGACGGCACGACGTACCACGTCGAGAAGGACGACTTCGCGGGTCATCCGAACAACTCGATGTCGTGGGAACAGGTCGAATCGAAGTTCGAGCGGATGGCCGAATCCCGGTACGACGAGGCACACCGGGAAGACATCATCGAGACGGTACACGGACTCGAAGACAGGGATGCCGACGACATCGTCCGGTTACTCGACTAACGGCGGCGCGTCAGCCCGCGGTTAACTCCCGGATATGCTGTCAATGGATAGCATATAACTCAGCTGGCAGCTCGGACATATCCTATGGAAAATGATATTTATCGACCGGTCGGCTGTGCTTTATCCGACAAGTTCGCCGAACCGTTTTGGACTGAAAGTCCTGAATTCGGCTGTATCGAGCGGTTTATCCTGCTTACCTCTCCTCGATGAAGGTAGCCAGAAGGTACCGACCGGCCGCGTCGAAAAAACGGTCCTCTCCATTGAAATACAGTTGGGGCGACACGAGAAAGTGGACGATGAACACACGACGACGTGTCGGTGTCGTCCAAGGTGAATACAATGAAAAAAGGATTCAAAGTTCTCCTCGCGATGAGTCTGGTCGCCAGTCTCTTCGTGATGGGCTTCGCCGGAAACGCAGCGGCCACAGATCGCCACCACCGTCACGGGGGCGACCATAGCGTACAGTACAGTGAACAGCACGCTTGGTCTGGTGTGAACCAGGACCAGTACGTCGCACAGGGTAACTGGAACAGCCAGGACGACAACTACGCAGTTTCTGCTGCGATCGGCGAGGACGCTGAGTCCGACGACGCAACGGCGATTCAGGCCAGCGCCCAGAGCAACCAGAACTCGCAGAGCGCGTGGTCGAACGCGGGTAACTGGAACGAACAAGAAAACTGAAGCGACGTCACACGTCGCAATTCGAGGGAATGTCCCCTCGAGCTATCCAGATTCGATTTTTTGTCCGGTTTCTCACGACGAGTGGCTACGCTACGTTTGGCGCATGTTCAATTCTCACCGGAATCTGATAGAATTGTATCTGGAACTGATACTACTCCCGCTAACGGATCTGAAACCGGTAATATGGGCGGTATGATGCTTTAGAGGGGAGGAGATACTCTTGGGGATGCGTCTCTCACACGTCACGTAACCGTCGTTATCCAACAAGCGACGGCCGAATAACAAAGGACCAACGGCACGTCGCTCTCGCCGACCAGCCATGAGTTTTCGTCCATCGTCGTCGAGATCCCGAACGTCCGTCGGTCTCCTCCTGCTCGTCCTCTCGTTTAGCGTCCTCGGCATCGTCACGGTCGGAATCACGAGCGCGACAGATACACGGACGGACACGCGAGTCGATGACACACGGGTCTCCGACTGTCCCACCGATGGGGGAGCGGGAAACGACGTCGCGTGGCACCTCCAGCGCTACGGCGCTGGCTGTGAGCGAAACGACTTCGTTCGCTTTCCGGCGGGTGAGCAGATAGACCGCATCGGCGAACCGCCGTGGGTGCCGCTGTAGCGGGTCGTCGCGCCGACTACCGAGCGAGATCCCGAGACTGCACTCCCAGCTAGTCCAAGAGCGGTCGAATGTCGTCCAGTCTGTCCTCGCCGTCGGCGTCGTCCCGTTCGACGTCGATTCCCGGAGAATCCGTGATCGTTCCGTCCTCGGCCACCGACGCGCGGAAGCCGACCTGATACCTCGTCGTTCGCCGTTCGCTTCCCTTCAGTCGAAACAGGCCGTCTCTGTCGCGCTTCAAACGCTCGCTACCGACGAGAAATGCCGGGTTTCCGCACGTCGCGCGTCGAACGACCCGCCTATCGATATCCGTGTTCGAGTCCCAGTGAACGCTTTTCTTCCGCTATCGGTTCCGTTCCGGGTTCGGCGTCGGATTCAGGTGACAGACAGTCCCGACAGTAGACGTTTTCGCCCCAGTCGAGCGTTCTGAGCGGGATGCCGAAGGCGACCTGCTGTTTGGCGTACCGCCGCCGCTCGCCGTCCTCGGTTCGACCCCCACAGCAGTCACAGCGAACCCGTTCGTCGGTTTCGATGGGCTGGATGTCGGTGCGGTGTTTCACCCCGAAGCTCGTCAGCGAGTATGCCACACGTCCTCGGGAGAACGCCCACGTCATCCCCAACAGGGTCATCCCCATGCGAGCGTCCCGTCGTCGATTCCGAAGTACGAGTCCGGGCCGATGAACGAGACGGCGACCACCGCCATCGTGGTGAGCAAAAAGATATCGTCGAAGCTCATCGACCGAATCTCCGACGCGAGCGATGGTGGAGAGCCCATACCTGTAAAATTCCGAACCACGTTCCTTCAGCGTTTGGCGAACGAATATTCTATTGTGATATTGTCATTTACTGCGACGCCCAACGCCTTTAGTATCTGTTCGTCGTACCCCGTCCGGGGGTTTCATGACCGACAGAGCATTCGACTTTCTGCACGTCAACGAGCGCGAATCGAAACCGCGGGAGAAGGGTATCACCGAGATGCGCGGGCCGTACTACGACCCGATGGGGCCGCGCGAACTGCAGGACATCCTCGACACGATGGGCGAGTACGTGGACATCTACAAGTTCTCGGGCGGGTCGTTCGCGCTGATGCCCGAGGACGTGGTGGAGGAACTCATCACCGTCTGCCACGAGTACGACGTTCAGGTTTCGACCGGGGGATTCATCGAGAACGTCCTCGTCCGCGACAACGACAAGGTAGAACAGTACATCGAGGAGGCCGGAAACCTCGGTTTCGACATCGTGGAAATCTCCTCGGGGTTCATCGCCATCGACACCGACGACCTCGTGGAACTGACCCGACTCGTTCAGGACCACGGCCTGAAGGCCAAGCCCGAAATCAACGTCCAGTTCGGCGCTGGCGGGGCCTCTTCGGTCGAGGAACTGGAGAGTGAGGCGGCCATCGACCCCGCGAGCGCCATCGAGGAGGCTCACCGTCACCTCGAAGCAGGCGCGTACAAAATCATGGTCGAATCCGAAGGAATCACCGAGCGCGTCCGCGACTGGCGGACCGACGTGGCCTTCGAGATAGCGAACGAAGTCGGCATCGAGAACTGCGTGTTCGAGGCCGCCGACCCGCAAGTCTTCGAGTGGTACATCAAGAACTTCGGGCCGGAGGTGAACCTGTTCGTGGACAACTCCCAAATCGTCGAGTTGGAGTGTATGCGTTCGGGCCTGTGGGGGAAGAAGAGTTCGTGGGGGCGCGTGGTGTCGTACGACGAGGAATAGCGGCGGAACGACGAGGTGTCATGGCGGAGTATCGGGAACGCCGTTCGAACCTCACCAGTCCGCCAGTCGATATTTACCGTCCCGCACGCATACGAACGATATGGAGTACGAGACGATTCACGGAGAGGAGATTCCGAAGGTCGGGCTCGGAACGTGGCGGATGGAGGGCGCGACGTGCCGCGATGCGGTCGGAACCGCGCTCGACCTCGGCTATCGACACATCGACACCGCGCAAGCCTACGGCAACGAGCGGCAGGTCGGGCAAGCCATCGAGCACTCCGACGTCGACCGCGACGACATCTTTCTGACGACGAAGGTGTGGCCGATGCACCGCAAACGTCCCGACATCGTGAACTCCGTCCACGAGAGTCTGGCGCAGTTGGGGACCGAGTACGTAGATTTGCTCCTCATCCACTGGCCGAACCCGCTCGCCTCGACGGGCGAGGTGATGCGGACGCTCTCGGACCTACAGAGCGACGGGGTGGCCCGCCACATCGGCGTGAGCAACTTCGACACGGAGCAGTTGGAGACGGCGCGGGAGGAGGCGACGGTGGACGTGTTCACCGACCAGGTGCAGTTTCACCCGTTCAACCCGCAGGCGGAGTTGCTCAACTACTGCCAGCGAAACGACGTGCTGCTGACGGCCTACAGTCCGCTGGCCCACGGCGGCGCCATGCACGACCACGTTCTCACGGAACTCGGGACGAAGTACGACAAGTCCCCGGCACAGGTCGCGCTCCGGTGGGTGACACAGCAGGACGGCGTGGTGACGATTCCGAAATCGACGAGCGAGGCGCACCTGAAACAGAACCTCGAAATCTTCGACTTCGAATTGACCGAGACGGAGATGGCGCTCGTGGCGCGCCCCTCGCGCCTTCGCACGGGAATGTCGATGCTTCGCGGCCGGTTGGGACGGTAGTTTACAGCCTTCGAACTCGGTTTCACCCGTCGAACGACGCGCCATCGGTGCGGAGTTCGTCCACGATTGCCGACCCGACGTCGACGACGTTTTCCAGCGCGGCGTCGAACGTTTCCGCCTCCGCGCCCTCGTGGAGGCTTTCCCGCATCGATTGCCCATCGTACGGTCGGTCGAAGTTGACGACGCCGCGGACGCTCAGGAACCTATCGAGCACCCCGAACCTGTCGAGGGCCGTCGCGGTTCCCATCTCCTCCATCTCGGTCGTGGCGTAGGTCCCGACGTCGTACTCGTCCACGAGCCACTGGGCTTGCTCGGACACCGTCTCGCCGTGCCAGAACTCGTCGCTACAGAGCGTCGTTCCGACGGCCACGCTCGGGTCCGACCGCGCAGCGTCCTGCGAGTACTGGTTTCGGTACTCTCTCATACCGGGAGCGTCGCGCAGTTCGACCGACTGTCCGGCGTCGAGAGCCACGGCCACGAGGTCGTCGTCGAGGTGATAGACGTAATCGTGTGGACGATACGAGAACAGTTCGAGGGGATGATTCCGTTCTTCCTCCGTTTTTCCGTCTCGGGCGACCCACCGATGTTTGATATCCCAATCCACGATGTGGTCGGCGACGAATACCGACCCGAGCGTTCCAACGTCCGGCGGCGACCCGGCGATGCCGACCGTGATGAAGTACGTCTCCGAGCAGTCGAACCGCTCTCCAGCGAGAATCGCGGTCACGGTCGCCGCGGCGGCGGCTTTTCCCATCCCCGTTGACGTGATTCCGATACCGTCGTCCGTGTAGTAGACGGGCATGTTCGCGCCGGGAACCGACGCCGAGTTTTCGAATTCGTACGTCGAGAGCCACCGTTCGAACTCGTCGGGGAGGTCTTTCTCCATCTCGAAATCGTCCGCCGCGAAGGCGGGCAACAGGAGTACGTCGAGCGAAATCCGCTCTGTCGTATCCGTCATGTAAAAGCGCGTTCGGTAGCGTTCCTATAGAGTTTGGTGACCGATGTCGGCAGAACTCGTGTTCTCAAATTCGTTTCTCCACCGGTATCTCGACCAACGTCATGTCCTCGCTCTCGACCGCTTCGGTCAGCGCCGCGTCGATTTCGTCCCACGTCTCGGTCCGCGTGGCGTCGATGCCGAAGCTTTCGGCGAATTTCACGAAGTCGGGATTCGTCAGGCCGGTCCCGAAGTGTTCGCCGAACTCCTCCTCCTGTTCCTCGGTGATGAGTCTGTACTCGGAGTCGTTGAAGACGATGATGGTGTACGCACAGCCGAGTCTGGTCGCCGTCTCTATCTCCGCCGCGTTCATCATGAACCCGCCGTCCCCCGTGGCGACGACGACGTTCGAATCGGACGCGAGGTCGGCCGCCAGACCGCCCGGAACGCCGATTCCCATGCTGGCGAGGCCGTTCGAGACGATGACCGTGTTCGGTTCGTAGGTCGGGAAGTTCTGCGCGATGGCCATCTTGTGGCTGCCCACGTCGGAGACGAGCACGTCCTCGTCGGCCATCGCCTCCCGGAGGAATGGGAGGACGCTCGTCACCGTCACCGGGTCGTCGGACTCGGGGTGCCGGGTCGTCTGCTCGGCGATGGCCTCGCGCTGGTCGCGGTACCATCCGGCGGGGCAGGCCACGTCGAGTCGCTCCCGGAGCGCGTCGAGTCCGGCGGAGATGTCACAGACGAGTTCCACGTTCGGGTTGTAGTGTTCGTACACCTCGGCGGGTTCAGAGTCGAGGTGAACGATGTCCTTGTCGCGGTCGGGATTCCAACTTTCGGGGTCGTGTTCGGCGATGTCGTAGCCGAGCGTGAGCACGCAGTCGGCCCGCGCAATGGCGTCCGCGGCCTCGCCGTTTTCGCCCGAGTCGAGCGTGAACAGGGAGTGCTCGTCGGCGTCCGAGAGCGCCCCCTTTCCCATGTAGGTTCCGACGACGGGAACGTCGGTCTCGGAGACGAACTCGCGGAGGCTCTCTGCCGCCCGTTCCCGCACCGCACCGTTGCCGGCGATGACGAGCGGTCTGTCGGCCCGTTGGAGCAGTTCGGCGGCGTGCTCGACGGACCACTCGTCCGGGTCGGGCCGCCGCACCCGACGAGTGAATTCGAGCGGTTCCGCGCTCGTTTCCTCGGCCGCGACGTCCTCCGGGAATTCGAGGTGTGTCGCGCCGGGTTTCTCGTATTCGGCGAGTTTGAACGCTTTGCGGACCGACTCGTTGATGGTTTCCGGGTCGGTCATCTGCGTGTTCCACTTCGTCACCGACCGGTAGGTGTGGAGCACGTCGAGCAGTTGATGGCTCTCCTTGTGCTGGCGCTCGAGTCCGGCCTGTCCGGTGATGGCGACGACGGGGCTCTTGTCCAGATGTGCGTCCGCGACCCCCGTCAGGAGGTTCGTCGCGCCCGGCCCGAGCGTCGAGAGGCAGACGCCCGCACGTCCGGTCACCCGTCCGTGCACGTCGGCCATGAACGCCGCACCCTGTTCGTGTCGAACGGGGATGAACTCGATGTCGGAGTCGCGGAGCGAGAAGAGGACGTCGCCGAGTTCTTCGCCCGGCAGGCCGAACACGTACTCGACGCCCTCCTGCTCCAGACAGTCCACCAGCAAGTCGGATGCTTTCATCGCCCGGAATACGAGGAAGAAGGATTAGTGCTTGGTGGCGGGTCAGCAGTTGACCGGCTTCACGCTATCGACGGCGAGCAGGCGACAGCCGCTTCCCGTCTCGGCTTCGAGGAGCAGGCTCCGGTCGCTCGAACACAGTTCGAGGTCACAGCTACAGAACGTCAGTACGGTGTCGCCGTCGGCGTCGCCGTCCACGTTCTCGTTTTTCACGCGACACGCCGGTGCGGACCGCCCGTCGGTCTCCGAGAGCAGGCCGTCGATGTCCGCGCAGGAGATGTCTCGCCACTTCGGATTTCGGTACTTCTGACAGCGCCGCGATTCGAACGGTGCCCGGGCCGACGACGGAACCAGACGAACGCTCTCGGGTTTCACGTTCGGCCAGCCGATGTAGACCGTGACGGGTACGTCCGCCCGCGCGTTCACCGTGTTCGGACAACAGCCGGGTTTCACGTCCATCCAGCAGGTCTTACAGCAGTCTTCCGTCTCGTCTTGCGCACTCGCCTGCCCGACGAGCGAGGGGACGCCGAAGGCCACCCCGACGGTGGCGAGGGCACCCCGTTTGAGGATGCGTCGTCTGCTCTGTGTGTGTCGTTTGGATTCCATGCGAATCGTTCCTGCATGGTCGCCCAACATGTTACCGTTTTTGTCCGTTTCAGAGAGATGTTCGTCAAATCGTCGTTCCGTCGCTCGCCATCCGACCGAAATGGCATATCGACGACGGGGTTTATCCTCGTTCGGCCCGTGATACCCGTTCGAGGGGGTTTCGATGAGCCAACAGGAAGGGGAAATGGAGCGACAGGAGTCCGAAGAGGAAGTGGAACAGGCTGGAAGAGCGACCGAATCGTCGCCACAACAGCGCCGACTGGAGCGCAAGGCGCGGCGGCGACGGGAGCGCGAAGCCGAGGCGGAACGGGCCGCCGAATCGCCGGACGAGTCGGTTCACCTCAAGGTGTTCCGGTACGACCCCGACGTGCCCGAGAAGCAAAAGCCGCGGTTCGACCACTTCTACGTCCCGGACAAACGGGGGCTGACGGTCCTCGACGCGCTCATCTACGCCCGCGACCACTTCGATTCCACGCTGACGGTGCGCCACTCGTGTCGGCAAGCCATCTGCGGGAGCGACGCCGTGTTCATCAACGGGTCACAACGGCTGGCCTGCCAGACGCAGGTGTCCGACCTCGACAGCCCGGTGCAGGTCGAGCCGTTGCCGCATCAGGAGGTCATCAAAGACCTCGTGGTGGAGATGGAGCACTTCTACGACCAGATGCACGCGGTCGAACCCTACTTCCAGACGGACGAGAAGCCGGACGACGACCTCGAAGAACAGCGCCAGTCCCGCGAGAACCGCGAGGAAATAAAGACGGCAACCCGGTGTATCTGGTGCGGTGCGTGCATGTCCTCGTGTAACATCGCGGCGGGCGACAATCGGTATCTCGGCCCGGCGGCCATCAACGCGGCGTACCGGTTCGCCATGGACGAACGCGAGGGCGAGTCCGTGACGGAACATCGACTGAACCTGATGGACCAAGAACATGGCGTCTGGCGCTGTCAGACGCAGTTCTCCTGTACCAACGTCTGCCCGAAGGACATCCCGCTGACACAGCACATTCAGGAACTGAAGCGGGAAGCGGTGAAGAAAAACCTCTCCTTCTGGTAACGCCCGGTTCGGCGCGTCGGCCGTGCGTTCCCCGTCGCCGTCCGCCACTTGATTTGTCGTGCCACGCCTTTTTATCGGAGCGTTTCACATCGAATACATTTCAGGTCATACATGGAACTCGTGTGGCCACGCAAAAAATGACAAACGACCGAAACGAATTACTCCTTCCCCGCCGACCATTGTGTGATGGCAGCGCTTACCACATCATTGGCGCTCTCCATTCTGATGGGTGGGTTCCTTCTCGTCGTCCTCTACTTCATCCTCCAAGTCGAGGACTGGCGGTCGTACACACCCACCGGTGGGGGGTTCGGTCGCGGCGAAGAGCAGGGGGTCGGCTACGCACAAAAGCCCTCGGGGATACTCCGTTGGCTGACGACCGTCGACCACAAGGATATCGGCATCCTGTACGGCATCTACGGGTTGGTCGCGTTCGCGTGGGGCGGTATCGGCGCCCTGCTGATGCGAACCGAACTGCTCTCGCCTGATACGATGTTCCTTCAGGCGCAGGCGTACAACGCTCTGATGACGACCCATGGCCTCACGATGTTGCTCCTGTTCGGGACGCCGATGATTGCGGCGTTTGCGAACTACTTCATCCCGCTCCTCATCGGCGCGGACGACATGGCGTTCCCGCGCATCAACGCCATCGCCTTCTGGCTGCTACCGCCCGCGGCGATTCTCGTTTGGATCGGCTTCCCGCTCGGGGCAATCGGGTCGGGCATCCAACCGGCACAGACGAGTTGGACGATGTACACGCCGCTTTCCGTTCAGCAACCGAGTCCGGCGACGGACCTGATGCTCCTCGGTCTGCACCTCTCGGGAATCAGTACCACGATGGGAGCCATCAACTTCATCGCCACCATCTTCACCGAACGCGGCCCGAACATCGGGTGGGAGAATCTCGATTTGTTCTCGTGGACGATGGTCACGCAGTCGGGGCTCATCCTGTTCGCGTTCCCGCTGCTCGGTAGCGCCATCATCATGCTCCTGCTCGACCGCAACTTCGGGACCACGTTCTTCTCCCCACAAGGCGGCGGCGGTCCGATTCTGTGGCAACACCTCTTCTGGTTCTTCGGCCATCCGGAGGTGTACATCCTCGTCCTCCCGCCGATGGGGTTGGTCAGTCTCATTCTACCGCGCTTTGCGGGCCGGAAGCTGTTCGGGTTCAAGTTCGTCGTCTACTCGACGCTCGCTATCGGCGTCCTGTCCTTCGGCGTCTGGGCGCACCACATGTTCGCTACCGGCATCGACCCGCGCATCCGTCTCAGTTTTATGGCGGTGTCACTTGCCATCGCGGTGCCCAGCGCCGTCAAGGTCTTCAACTGGATTACGACGATGTGGAACGGAAACATCCGCCTGACGGCACCGATGCTGTTCTCTATCGGGTTCATCCAGAACTTCATCATCGGGGGCGTGACGGGCGTCTTCCTCGCCTCGATCCCGGTGGACCTCGTGCTCCACGATACCTACTACGTCGTCGGCCACTTCCACTTCATCGTGATGGGTGCCATCGGGGTCGCCCTGTTCGCGGCGTTCTACTACTGGTTCCCGATTTACAGCGGCAAGATGTACCAGAAGTCGCTCGCCCACTGGCACTTCTGGCTGACGATGATCGGAACGAACGTGACGTTCTTCGCCATGCTGTTCCTCGGCTACGGCGGCATGCCCCGCCGGTACGCGACCTATCTCCCGCAGTTCACGACGTGGCACCAGGTCGCCACGCTCGGTGCGTTCATCCTCGGCATCGGCCAGTTTATCTTCGTCTGGAACATCACCCAGTCGTGGCTCGAAGGCCCGGCGGTCGAAAGCGGCGACCCGTGGGCGCTGGAGGAGGAAGGCATGCTTTCGCCCGAGTGGGTGTGGTTCGAGAACCGACGCGAAACCGCGCTCGCCGACGGTGGCGACGGCGATGGCGACGGATTGACGGACGGCGGTTCGGACGAGGCCACGGGAGGTGACGACTGATGGCCACCTACTCCGTCTTCGACCGCGAGACGCTGCTCGACATCGTGGTGAACATCGTTCCCCTCATCATCCTCGGGTTCTTCTTCGTCCTCTTCTTCGTAACGTCGCCGTATCCGCCGAACGAACTCTACCGCGTCCTCGGTCTGCTGTTGCTCGTCGTTCCGTTCGTCCTGCTCGGGTTGCTGACGTGGGTCGCCGCCCACTACGTCGGCTGACCGGTCGAGCGGTCCGCGGATGACCGCGACCGCTCGCCCCGCTCGTCGGCTTCACTTCCCGATAAGGGTTTCACGTCCCGATAAGTGCGGTGAGAACGGCCAAGAGCGCCGCACACGACATCACGACAGCAAGCAGGCCGAACGCGGCCGCGAACCCGGTCGTGTCGGAGACGACGCCGACGACGGCGGGCGCGAGCGCGCCGACGCCCATCAGCAGGGTGCGGACCAACCCCAGACCGCCTCCGGCAACGTCGTCGGGAATCGTCGCCGCGAGGTACGCGCCGCGAATCGGACGGAATCCGTGACTGCCGACGCCGAGCGCGACGACGATACCGCCGAAGACGACGGCGCTCGCCGTCCCCGCGAGGGAAAGCGCCCCGAGCGCGCCCGCCGCGACGGCGAGGACGGCGACGGCGAGCGGAAGCCGCCCGATTCTGTCCGAGAGGTCGCCGGTGACGACCTGCACCAGACTCACGGCGAACAGGGCGCTGTAGACGAGCGACGCCGCCGACTCGGACAACCCGTGGTCGGTGAGATAGAGCGGGAGGAACGCGACGACGCCGTTGTACGCGAAGCTGAAACAGACGGTCACGCCGACGAATACCGTGAATCGACGGCTTCGAAAGAGGTCGAGATACCGCCGGAACGCGAGCGGGTTCGCGGAATCGTCTCCACTGGCGGGGTCGCCATCTTCGCCATCGTCCTCGGCGTCCGACGACCGCCGTGGGACGTACGCGAGGACGCCGCCGCCGAGCGCGACCCCCGTCACGGCACCCGCGAGAAAGAGCGCGTGCCAGTTTCCGGCGTCGGTCACGAGGACGACGGCCGCGGGTGCGGCCACGCCGCCGAACGCTCCGAGCGTGTCGAACAGGCCGAGCGCCCGGCCGGTCCTCGTCGGGTACACCCGCGAGAGCAACCGAATCGAGACCGTCTTGTGGATGCCCGTCCCCACCCCGACGAGGAGCATACCGCCGACGAGCACCGCGAGCGGCGCGGCGACCCCGAGCACCAGCGCCCCTCCGGCGGCGACCGCGGCACCCGCCGCGATGACCCGCACCGCGCCGAACCGGTCGGCGAGGACGCCGCTGGGAAACTGCATGAGCGAGTAGCCGAGCATCGTGGCCGTGAACACTGTTCCGAGGAACGCGTTCGAGACGCCGAACTGGGTTCGAAAGGTGGGGAACAGCGCCGGAAGCGCGTATCGCAGGAACTTCGCGAGAAACCAGAGTCCGGCCGTCAACAGGAGCGTGTCGTAGTCGGCGACGCGCGAAAACCGACCGGACACTCGGGTTCTCATTCGTTCGTCGGTCGGTAGGGAACCGTGAAAAAGCGGACGGAAGCGGCGATGTGCGCCAACGGCCCGTGCGTAAAAATTATTATCTTTTGGTTGTCACGTCCCGTCGTGTCCCCAGATTCGAAACTCTCCACCGCGTTGAACACGTTCGACCGTACCCACTTCGGGGCGTTACTGCTGGTCGTCGGCATCGCCGTCGCGGGCTACGGCGTCTACGACTACACGCAACAATCCGACGTCGTGGCCGATGCAGTGACAGTGAACGCCACCATCACCGATACGGGCATCGAACGCATCTCGAGACGTCGTAGTTCCCCGGACTACAAGCCGACGGTCACGTTCGACTATCGCTACCGCGGCGAGTCCTACACGGCACACAACATCTACCCTGCCACTATCACGCCGAGCTACGATACGAAATCGAAGGCCCGGTCGGTCATCGATGGGTACGAGACGGGCGACTCGGTGACGGCATACGTGTCCCCGGGGTCCCCGAGCGATGGATTTCTCGAAGCCGAAACGACGAACGAACCGCTGAAATTCGTGCTTCTCGCTGGCGGCGCGCTCATCCTCATCGGCGGCAAGCACGTCGTGGACGGTCTCGGGTGGACCTGACCCGGACGGGAACACCGAGAGTGGCTACGAACGCTTCTTCCTACCGCTTCGACGATCAGTCGAGCGAAACAGTCACGCGCTCGCCGCTTCGCGCGGACTCGTAGGCCGCTTCGGTGAGCGCGGTCACGGCGAACGCGTCGCGGGCCGTCGCGGGCGGCGTCTTCCCGCTCTCGATGCAGTCGATGAATACGGCCGCCTTGTCCTCGCTCCGTTGCTGGTCGATGTAGGGTGAGACCGTCGTGCTGTCCTCCCGAATCTCGGTCAACTGCCGGGGTTCCCACTGTCGTCCTTCGAGGTACACGGCCCCTTCGTCGTCCCAGACGTGGATGTGTTCGCGGACGCACGGCGCGTCGCTGAACACCGAGATACTGGCCGAGGCACCGTTCTCGAACGCGACCGTGAGCTGTGCCCGCTCGTCCACGCGGTCGTCCTCGTCGGCGAACTTCATCTCCGCCTGCACCGACGTCGGCGTCAGCCCCGTCGTCCAGAGAACGGCGTCCACGAGGTGGCTTCCGGTGTCGTAGAGGTTGCCGCCTCCCGAGAGGTCGGGGTTGGTCCGCCACGTGTCCTCGAACCGGGAAATCCAGTCCTGCGTGATTTCGGCGCTGATGAACCGCGGCGTCAGTTCCGAGTCGGCCCACCGCTCGCGCGCCTCGACGAACGCCTCGTTCAGGTGGCGTTGATAGCCGACCATCAGCACCTGGTCGCTCGTCTCCGCTCGCTCCGCGAGTTCGCGCGCTTTCTCGCGGTCGGTCGTGAGCGGTTTGTCACAGAGCACGTGCAACCCGCGGTCGAGCGCGGCCGTTACCTGTTCGTAGTGGAAGACGTGTGGCGTCCCGACGAGCACCGCGTCCACCTCCTCGGCATCCAGCATCGCCTCGTACTGCTCGTACTGGGATCCCTGTCCGACGTAGAGCGCGTTTCCGGCCTCCGCTCGTGCCACCTCGCTCACGTCGGCGAGGGCGACGACCGTCGAGCGGGGGTCCTCCTCGAAGGCGCGTCCGACGGTCGTTCCGATGAATCCGCCGCCGATGACGCCGACGCGGAGTTTTTCCGGGGATGGTGATTGTCCTGACATAAGTAACTCTCTCGTGAATAAATTCGTCCGAATGATCGATACACGCGGCCGTGACTTATCTCTCACGGCTGTTTTCGGGCCGAAATCGGGGGTCGCGTTCGGACTCACTCACCCTCAGACGGGCATCGGTCCGCTCGTCCCCGGTCCCGACGGATACCACCCCTCGGACATCGTGAATATCGCCACCTCGTCGTTCTCGAACGCGAGGTGATACTGCGGCGACGAGAGCATCGTCGACATCATCTCCGGCGGTTGGTAGTGGCGCATCCCGCGAATCGTGTAGGTTTCCTTCGGGACGTAGATGTACTGCGGGTGTACCTGCATCCGCATCAGTTCCGTCGTCAGACAGTTGGCACTGTGACACCGCGATAGCTCGCGGAACTGATGGAGTTGATACTGGTACTGCTCGTGACCCTTCCACTCGACGCCCCACGGCCCGATGGCGATGGTCCTGTCCGTCTGCTGTGGGAACCACTCCGCGGCGTCGCCGAGCACCAGAAACTGTGCGGACGGGTCGGTGTGCTCGCCCGCCCACGTCATCGCCTCGACGTCGTTGTCGTTGACGAACTGCGGGAGGGACGGACTCCCGGCGTGGGCGTTCATCCCGCCCATCGCGTACAACATCCCGCCGCTGAGGCCGATGGTCGCCAGCAACACCACGGAAAACGTGACGATTTCGTTCCGTTCAGCGGACGAAGAGGTTTCCTTGACCCACCGGAAGATGCCGTCGAAGACGAATCGCGCGGTGATGAGCGCGCCGATGAGGAACACGAAACGCGCCTCGTCCATCGACGCCGTGATGACGACTAACCACGCGGGGAGGAAGTACTCGCGTCGTCGAACGAGCCAGAGACATCCGATTGCCGGAAGCAGGTGCCACGCCGACAGGAACGGCGGTTCGTTGAGCTGCTGGCGTAGTAATCCCTGTAGCGCCGGAATGGCACCGCCGAGCCCGCCGTGGGTACCCGCGGCCCCGCTGAACACGGCGGTTCCGTGCATCGAGACGACCGACAGCCACCATGGGGCTGTGAGCACTATCCCGCCGAGACCGACGACCAACCCGTAGGCGAGCCCGCGTACGGATCGGTCGAACCGGACGTAGAGCACGAGAAAGCTGATGACGAAGAAGATGGTGTACATCGGATGCGTCAGCACCGTCAGCGCGAAGGTGACGAGCGCGGGGACGAGCCACCGGCGGTCGTGGTTCCGAAAGAGGTGCAACCCGGCGTAGATTCCGGTCAGGGAGAACAACATCGCGGGAGCGCGGACGATACCCCCGGCCGAGATGTGCCATTGGAGCACCGGCGGGCTGACGGCGACGATGAGCGTGGCGAGCGAGGCTTGTGGCCGCGACCCGAACAGGTCCCGCGCGAGGAAGTACAGCGGGACGAGGTATGCGACCGAGACGAGGCCAGGAAGGTATCTGGCGATGGTGAACGCGCTGACTCGCGTCACGTCGAGGATGACGGCCAGGATGTAGAACATGAACGGCGGATACGCGAAGGGCACGCCGTCGGGCGTGTAGCCCGGAATCGTCTTCGGAAGGACGTAGCCGTTTTTCTGTATCTCCTCGGCGATGTGGAGGTACAGCCCCGCGCCGAAGGACGGGTAGGGATGGCTTCCGACGTAGAGGTAGAGGACGCACACTCCGGCGATGAGCGCGGGGACGAGCCATGGCAGTTCGTAACTCAGTCCTCTCGATTCCTTCGCCGTTTTCGAATCCGTCTGATGACTAGCCATGGTTGTGTTGGGGGAAGCGGCCGCTCCGAGGCTGGCAGCGGCACTGTTCTCGTTCGGACGGAACTATCGCAGGATTCACTCTTTGTTATCCAGTGGCTATCGGCGGGATAGCAACGAATACTGACCGCGGAGTGAGGGTAGGTGCGAATTCCACCGGCAGTAACACGAGGTTGTGAGCGCGTCGATTTCGGCACGGACGGTCCAAACGAGTTCGCTCCGTCGTCCCCGATTTGAAACGGTCGAAACAGTTCACGGAACCGTTCTCTCGTCCGAGAGGTTCCGCGACCGTCACTCGTAGCGGAGCGCGTCGATGGGGTTCGTGTGGGACGCGTCCCACGCCGGATAGAGTCCCGCGAGCACCCCGACGATGACGCCGACCACGACGGCGATGCCGAACCACTCCGCCCTGAACGCGAGGGGGAGTCCGATGAGCTGGGCCGCGACGTAGCCGCCGCCGAAGCCGACGAGCGCCCCCAGCGCCGACCCGAACAGGCCGAGCAACACCGCCTCGAACAGGAACAACTGCAGGACGTCGGTGTTCTGCGCGCCGACGGCTTTCATAATGCCGATTTCGCGGGTCCGTTCGGTCACGCTCACCAGCATGATGTTGGCGATGCCGATGGCCCCGACGATAAGCGAGATGAGGGCGATGCCGGAGATGTACGCCGTGAACGTGTCGCTGACCCGTTTGACCTGGCTGACCAGTTCCTCCTGCGTCGTCACCTTGAACTTGTAGTTCTCCGATTTCAGTTCGCTCGCATCAGAGCCCTCGCCCAGGTACGTGTAGACGCGCCCCTGCACCGCGTCCACTTGGCCAGGGTTGCCCGCGAGGACGAGTATCCGCCCGTACACGCGCTGGTTGCGGTCCGCCGACGGACTGTACACCGTCCGCTGGTAGAAGGGGTCCGTCGGTGCGAAGATTCGCGGGGTCGGGCCGCTGCTGATGCCCAACGTGGTCTCGTCGGACGGTTCGACGATGCCCGTCACCGTCGCGTTGATCTCTTCCCCGTTGACGGCGCGCGTGACGGTGATGTTGTCCCCGACGGAGACGTTTCCGCCGCTGAACATCCGCGCGGCGGGGCGGTTCAGGACCACTTCGCGCTCCCCGCTCCGGAACGACCCGCCCGAGACGAATTGCTGGTTTTTCACGTCGAAGTAGGGCGGAGACGTGACGACGACCCACTGCCGACCGACCGTCGAGTTGTTGAACGCCACCGTGGAGGCGGCGATACCACTCTCCGGGACGGCCGCTTCGACGCCTTCGAGCGACCGAATCCCGCCGAGGTCGTGCTCGGTGAAAATCGTTTGTCCGCCGCTACTCCCGAAGTTCGGAATCCCGCTCTGACTCGGTGACTCCGCCGAGACGTACATGGTCGCCGCGTTGCCGCCGGCGACCGTGTTGACGATATCCGCCTGCAAACTCGCGCCGAGCGTGACGAAGGTGATGACCGCCGCCACGCCGATGATGACGCCGAGCGTCGTCAGCGTCGAGCGAAGTTTGTGTTCGCGGATGTTTCGCCAACTGATTCGAACGCTTTCGAGAACGTTCATCCGCCCGTGTCTGTTAGCGTGTCAATCATTTTCTCATCTACCCGCACACGTCTACGGCGTCATCCGACAAAAGTCTATGACGCGAAATCCGGTCTTAAACGCCTGAAATGCCAAATTATACCGTATCCGGGGGGTTTCACCGTTCGGCCTCGCTCCTCGTTTCACTCTTCGTTCATCCGAACCGTCAGGACGGGGACCTCCGACAGGCGGACGACCTTTTCGGTGACGCTGCCGAGGAGGTACCGGTCGAGACCGCGGCGGCCGTGCGTTCCCATCACGATGCAGTCGATGTCGTTCTTGTCGGCGTAGTCCAAAATCACGCGGTGTGGCGTTCCGCGGAGTACCGTCGTTTCCACGTCCACACCCGACTCGTTCGCCGCGGCTTCGACATCCGAAACCGCGGCGGCGCACTCGTCTTCGAGTTCGTCGTAGAGGATGTCGGACCGAACGTCCGGCGGGACGATGGTTCGGTCGACGACCGATAGGACGTGTAGGCTCGCGTCGTAGGCGTCCGCAAGGTTGAGCGCCTGTTCGACCGCCTTGTCCGTGGACACGCTCCCGTCCGTTGGAAGCAGGATTCGCTCGTACATTTACCCTAGAACGGACGCTATCGACGCTCAAAATCATACTGGTCCGAACAGTTCGTCGGCCATAACAGTTCTAATTCTCGGCATCTGATTATCGTGGGGTGGGAATCATCCGCGTTCTAAAACGGATGTCACACCAAGCTTGGTACAAGAGTGAGTATGCTCGACCCAACAACCGCAAGCCGTCTCCAGTTCGCACTGACGACTATCGTACATATCGTGTTTCCAGTGGTGAGTATGGGTCTCGCGCCGTTCCTCGTCTATTTCACGTGGAAGGAGGTACGGACGGGCAAGGCCATTTACGAGCAGCTACGGCGGTTCTGGGTTCGGATATTCGCGGTCAGCTTCGTCGTCGGCACCGTCACCGGACTGGTGTTGGAGTTCGAGTTCGGGACGAACTTCGCGGCGTTCGCGGCGACGACGGGGGAACTGTTCGGGGGACCGCTGGCCGTCGAGGGGATGATGGCGTTCTTCCTCGAAGCGACGTTCCTCGGAATCTTCGTCTTCGGCCGCGAGCGGGTTTCTGACAGACTGTATCTCCTCTCGTCTATTCTGGTCGGATTGGGAACGTGGCTTTCCGCGGTGTGGATTCTGGTGGCGAACTCGTGGATGCAGACGCCGCGGGGGTTCGAAGTCGCCATGCGGAACGGCAATCCCATCGTCACCCTCGTGGACCCCATCGCCGCCTACGCCAACCCGCGGTTCCCGTGGATGTTCGTGCATATGCAGAACGCGGCCGTGCTCTCCGTCGCGCTGCTCATGGCGGGTATCGCGGCCTATCACATTAGAAGCGCGCGAACCGACGACGACCGCTTTTGGCGCGCGACGCTCAAAATCGCGCTCGTCGCGCTCATCATCACCGCCCCGCTGCAGGTGCTTCACGGCGACGCGTACGCCCGCCACGTCTCGGTGACGCAACCCCAGAAGTTCGCCGCGATGGAGGCGGTTTGGGACACCGCAACCTACGTCCCCGAGTACATCGTCGCCTTCCCGACGTCGTTGAACGACATCCTCGATCCCCGCGCGAAGGACATCTTCGGCATCGGAATTCCGGGCGGAGCATCGTGGCTCGCTAGCGGCGGCGACGCGCAGGCCGAAATCGTCGGCCTGAACGAGTTCGAGGGGTCGCCCCCGGTGGCCATCGTCTTCTGGTCGTTCCGGTTGATGGTCGCCATGGGCTTCTGGTTCATGCTCCTCGCGTTCTGGGGCGGCTACCGCTGGCGGACGGGCGAACTGTTCGAGGACGGACTCCTCCACAGGGCGTTCGTCTGGACGTCGCTGCTCGGGTTCTTCGCCGTCGAAACCGGCTGGGTCGTCACCGAGGTCGGTCGCCAACCGTGGGTCGTACAGGGCGTGATGAAGACGAGCGCGGGCGTTTCACCGGGGCTTTCGAGCACCGAAGCGACCCTGACGCTGCTCGGATTCGTCGCGGTGTACACCGCTCTGCTGGTCGTGTACGTGTACGTCATCCGTCGGATAATCCACGGCGGTGCGCCCGAAATCGAACGCGCACAGCGGGAGGCTCCCGGAAGCGAGGTGGCCGCGGATGATTGATCTCGCGGTGCTCTGGTTCGCGCTCGTGTTCGTCCTGCTCGGGACGTTCCTCTTCCTGGACGGGTTCGACTTCGGCGTCGGGTTGTTGTTCGCCACCCGCGACGACGAGGAGGAGCGCGAGACGCTGCTGGCCGCCATCGGGCCGATATGGGACGGCAACGAGGTGTGGCTCGTCGTGTTCGGAGGGGCGCTGTTCGCCGTCTTCCCGGCGGCGTACGCCGGACTGTTCAGCCGCCACTACCTCCTGATGTTCGCCATCCTCGGGGCACTCATCCTCCGCGGTATCGCGCCCGAACTGTACGAACAACGGTCGGACGACCGCTGGAAGCGTTGGTGGGGTCGGTCGTTCATCGTCGGCAGCGCGTTGTCACCGTTCCTGCTCGGCATGTTCGCCGCCAACTGGGTGCTCGGCGCATCGACCATCGTGTCCGTTCCCTCGCTCGCGTTCGGGCTGACTGTCGTCGCGCTCACGCTCGTCGAGGGGGCGGCGTTCCTCGGCCTGAAGACGCGCGGAACGCTCCGAGACGAGATGTCGGACTACAGCGGTCGCGCCGCGCTCGCGTACCTCGCGCTGGTCGTCGTCGTCATCGGATACCTCGCGGCGACCCGCTCGGACCTTCACGGGGCGCTGCTGTCGCCGCTCTCGCTGGCGGCCGTCGTCGTCTCTGTCGCGCTGGTCGCGGGCGTCGTTCTCGCCAGCAGGGCGGACCGCCACCGCGCGGCGTTCGCGGCGGCCGCGTTCCTCCCGTACGCGCTGGTCGCGTTCGTCGGAAACCTCCTGTACCCCGCCATCGACCCCGCGGTCGGACTGTCGGTACAGGAGGGCGTCGTCTCGGATCTGCCGCTCACCATGCTGACCGTCGCCGCGGCGTTCATCCTGCCGATTGTCGTGGTGTACTTCGGCGTAGTGTACTCCGTCTTCAGCGGTCCTGCCGACCCCTCGGAAACCTACTGAGGCGCGCGTCGGTGGGGGCATCGATCCAACCGTCGTCATCTGGTCGGTCGTGCAGGTCCGACGGCGCTATCCATTTTCGGCGACCGCCCGCAGAATCGAGTCGCGGCTCCGGACCAACGCGCCGAGGTGGTCCTGCTTCTCGAAGGTGGTTAGTTCTCCGTCCGGTAGCCGTTCGGATAGCCGCCGAACCGAATCGACGGGGACGTTCGTATCGCGTCGGCCGTGCCACAACCGAACGCTGTCGTCTATCTCCTCGTAGCGAACGTTCCACGCCTCGGCGAACCGTCGGCACTCGGTGACCGCGCCGCTCCGCGTCGTTTCGAACGCATCGATGAAGTCCCGTCGGACGATTTCCGCGACGCCTCCCGGAATCGGGGCCGAGCCGTCCGTCGTGTATTGGGCGAGAACGAAGTCGGGGGACGCGCGTTTTGCGACCCAGCGTTGGCCGCGAAACAGGGCCTTCAACAGCCGCGGCATCGTGTGCGCGAGGGTACCGAGGAGTTTCTGTATTCCCGGTGTCCGCTCCCGGAGCGACGGCGGCGTCGCACCGGAGACGAGGTGGACATCCGTCACGCGTGACGGTTCCGTCGCCGCGAGCGAGAGCGCGTAGCGTGCGCCGCCCGAAAATCCGACGACTGCGGTGTGTTCGAGCTCGGCGCGGTCCAGCACGGCGGTTACGTCGGCCACCACATCGGTCGGAACGCGGTTCGGATTCGGCGACGAGCGCCCGTAACCCGGTCTGTCAGGGGCGAGCAGACGGATGCCGTGGCGGCGAGCGCGTTCGTCGAACACCGCTCCGAGAACGCGCGACCCCGGCGTTCCGTGGAAGAAAATCGCGGGGACTCCGGCCGGGTCGCCGTACTCGGCGTAGCGAACCGTCCGCCCACCGTCGACCCTGACCGTCCGTTCGTTTCCGATTTCGGCGTTCGCTTCCCGGTCTCGATTCGGTGCGGACCCGCTCATCTCTGGCAGAACGGTTGTGCTCCGGTTGTAGTATTTATACTGACGGATGAGTACGGTTTATCATATGCTCCCGGGAATAAGCGCATGAAGCAAGTTTCGATGACCGTCACCTACACGGTCGAAACCGCCCAGCAGACGCACAGTCAGGTGATGGAGGACGATTCGATTTCGCGCGTTGACCTCCTCGTTTGGGGACCGCTACTCGGCGTCCCGACGCTCTCGTGGTTCGACGGTGACGAATCCGCCGTCGCGTCGCTCCTCGGTCGCGTCGGGAGCGTGAGCGACGCTCATCTCGGGGACTCGGGTCGCGTTCGTTCCCCCGCTCTCCTTTTTCGATACCGGCGAACTCCGGTTCACGGCGGTCGGCGAACAAGCCGCTTTGAGCGAGCTGTACAGTGACGTCGCGGCGCTCTTGCCCGTTCGAATCGAGCGGCTCCAGACGTTTCATCCGCATCGACCCGCCCCGTCCATAACCTAGCGACAACGGCGGGCGCTCGTGGCGGCCCTCGACGCGGGGTACTACGACGTTCCGCGGACGGGAAGCGTCGACGACGTGGCCGCGGCGCTCGACTGCGCCCACAGCACGGCCGGGGAACTCATTCGAAAAGCCGAATCAGCGGTCATCTCGGACGCGATTAGAGGAAATGGAATATACGGGAGAAGTCCGCTATAGCGGTCGAAACTGCTAGTTGACCGGCGTCGGGGTGCCGTTTCCTTGGAACGTCGTCAGCAGGACGTAGCCGATGGGGAGCATGAGCAGGCCGCCGAGGACGAACGGGAGCCAGTAGGCGACCGCCGCGTACAGCGCTCCCGCCGCGATGGGACCGACCGCTCTGGCGATGCTTCCGGCGCTTTGGGTCAGGCCGAACGCGCCGCCTTGGGTGTCCTCCGTCGCGCTCTTCGAGACGAGCGTCGTGAGCGAGACGTTCGCAAAGCCGTTGCCCGCCGCGAGCGGCGTGAGGATGACCAGCAGGACGAGCAGACCACCGGAGAGCGGTCCGATGGCGGGGAGGTGGTCGCCGAGCATCGGCGAGAACGGGAGGGCGGCGAGCGTCACGAGTTCGAGCACGACGCCGACAAGCGCGAGCGTCCGCTCGCCGTAGCGGTCCGTGAGTTTTCCCACGAGGCCGCCCTGAACGACGGCGATGACGACGCCGACGTAGGCGAGGACGTAGCCGTTCATCTCCGGTCCGAAGCCGTACTGCTGTTCGGTGAACAGGACGAACATGCTCTCCATCGAGGAGAACGCGAGCGAGAGGAGGAAGAAGGAGGCGACGAGTCCGGCGAGCGCCGGGTCGGCGAACGCGTCCGCGAGGCGGGCGAGACGCGACTGACGCTCGTCCGTCGTCTCCTCGTCGCTGTCCCGCTTGGTTCGCGTCTCCGGGAGGACGAGCGCGGCGACGACGAGATTGAGGCCGCAGATGGCCGCGGCGGCGAAACTCGGCAGGGAGAACTGGTTCACGGGCACCACCGCGGGGAGGACGTTCCGTGCGAGCGAGAGCGCGGCGTCGCTGGAGAAGATGCCGCCGAGTGCCGGACCGAACACGAAGCCGAGTCCGAACGCCGCGCCGATGAGGCCCAATCCCTTCGCACGGTCCTCCGGCGGCGTGATGTCGGCGATGTACGCCTGTGCGGTGGCGATGTTGCCGCCCATCGCGCCCGCGAGGATGCGAGCGACGAAGAGCACGAGGAGGCTTTCCGCGAGGCCGAACAGCGTCCACGCGACGACGCTCCCGAACAGCGAGAGCAGGAGGATGGGTCGGCGGCCGCGCTCGTCCGAGAGGCGGCCGAGAACGGGTGCGAAGAGGAACTGCATGACCGAGTAGGAGGCGAGCAGGAGTCCGACGACGAACTCGTTCGCGCCGAAGTGCTCGGCGTACAGCGGGATGATGGGAATCAGAATCCCGAAACCGAGGAGGTCGACGAAGACGATAGCGAACACCGTCGCCAGCGCCCTCTTGGACCCGTCCTCGGCCATCAGAGCCACCCGGCGACGACGAGCAGGCCGAGCGCCACGACGCCCGCGACGTAAAACAGCGTCGTGGCTCCCGCTGCGGCCTGCTTCGCACCGGCGTCGAGGTTCTTCTTCAACCGACTACCCGCCATGTGGCTCAACCCGGAGAGCGCGAGCCAGAGGACGACCATCGTGAGGACCAGATGGCCGCTCGAGCTACCCGTGAGGGTTTCCGTGCTGTAGAGGTTTCCGGCCATGAATCCCCCCGTGAGCAACAACACGACGGACGAGAGCGACGAAAAGCGCGTGAACTGCTGGGTCATCCACCGGATTCCGTCCGCGCCGAGTTTCCCGTCCCGTGCCGCCGGGACCACGAGCGCCGCCATGAACACCGTCCACCCTGCCCACACGCCCGCGAAAAGCGTGTGTACGATTCGCATCGTCACGTCGATAAGCGTCATTTGTCGGTGGTTGTTTCACACCCTTCAAATAGCTTCGGATAGAATCGGATGCTGTATAATCCCATTCCGATTATGACGCCAGACACCGACAGGGGACGTGGCATCCTCTCGCCCGCCGACCGAGCCTATCTCCTCGGCGAGGCCGACATGGAACACGAACAGTCGAAGCGCAACGCGGAGGCGCGAATCCGCGGTCGAATCACGGACGCGATACTGGATTTCGGGATACTCGTCCACCACCTGAAAAAGAAGGACCGGCGGCAGGTGTTCGACACCGACGACGAGCGGTTCATGGACGGACTGACCGCCATGCTCTCGTTTGCTTACATCGGCATGCGCGAGAGCGGAGGCGAGTTCGGACACGCCCTCGAACCCGCGATTCGGAAGGCGGAAGAGGTTCACGCGGCCGACATGCTCGGCCAAGCGGTGTCGGTGGACGTGCAGTTCGACGTCGAAACGGAGGTCGAGACCGCCGTGGACGACGTTGCGGTCGCCATCGACGCCGGAAAACCCGTGACGCCCGCCGAGTTGTTCTCCGTCATGGTCGGCAGCGACGTCTTGGAGGACGTAGAGGAGGTCACGCTCCAGTTGAGCGACGAGGCGGACGAGGACGGCCTCCTGAAGGAAGACGAGTTCGTCGCGCACGTCGCCGACTATCTGGACGCCGAGCTACGCTGGCTTCCGTACAACCGAGTAAAAGTTCTCGTCGAGACGTAACCGTCTTGGTGATGTCGAGAGCGGCGATGGGGTCCCGTGAGCCGTTCCGTCAGACCGGTTGTTCGGGCTGTTCCATCGGGTCGTACTTGTCCTCGAACTCCTGAATCAACTGGCCCATCTTGGCGTACCACTCGTTCAACATGCGCTGCATGTCGTGGGACACTTCGCCGGGGTCGGTCGGCTTGTAGACGTGGTAGTAGCCACCCTGGTCGTAGTTGACCTGTTCTTTCTGGATGAACCCAGATTGGAGCAGTCGCTGGATAGAGCGGTACGCCGTCGACCGTTCGCGGTCGATCCGCTCCGCGATGTCGTCGATGGTTAGTGGGTTCTCGCTCTCGATCACGACTCGATAACACTGCTTATCGAGTTCTTTCAGTCCGTGAAGACACTCCAGCAATCCTTCACACTCCATGTCTTGCTGAAGGTACTCGGCCATCGAGTTCGCCATTTTCAAGTCGTGAGTAAGAATTTGGCACGTATAAGGATTTTGCATGGTTTGTACAAAACTACTTGTTCGCCCCGAAGGTCAGTCGGAGGTCGACACGCTCGGCGACTCGCGCTCCCGAAGGTTGACGAGTGCGCTGTAGACGACCGCCGCGGCGACGACCACCGCGGAGCCGAAGATGAGCACCAGGCTGATCTGGTCGAGGAGGTGGATGCCCAGCGCGTCTCCGACTCGGTTGCTCGCGACGGCGACGCTGCCCGCGAGGAGCATCGCGGCGAAGTAGCCTTTGATGTCGTCCTCGTCGGTCAGGTTCGTTGCCGCTGCACCGATGCGTGCTCCGAGCGCGCTTCCCGCCAAGAGCGGAGCGACGACGGCGAGTTCGACGGCCCCGTTCTGGGCGTAGGAGAACGCGCCGAAACCACCGGAGACGGTGATCTGGAGCACGTCAGTCCCGACTGCCACGACGGTGGGAACGCCGAGGACGTACACCATCGCGGGCATCAGGAGGAAGCCGCCACCGACGCCGAGGAAGCCGGACAGGATGCCGACGAACAGCGCGATGCCCAGCGTGAGCCAGACCGAAATCTCCACGCCACCGCTGATGGAAACCATCGGAGGAATCTGGAGCACCTCGAAGCGCTCCGGGAGCGACGATGCGCCGTCGTCGTCACTGCCACGCGAGTCGCGGAACGTGAAGAGGCCGACCGTGGCCAACAGGAGGACGTAGGCGGTCCCCACAACGATGTCAGCCATGCCGGTCGCTTCGAGCCACAACACGACGTATTCCCCGACCTTGATACCACTCGTCATGCCGACGATGAACATCAGCGCGAGTTTGTAATCGACCTGTCCGAGGTTACGGTGTCGGAGCGCGGCGATGACCGATGTGCCGAACACGAACGCCAGTCCGCTTCCGACCGCGACCTTCGCCGGTATCCGAACACCAGCAACGCGGGCGTGACGAGGAACGACCCGCCCATCCCGAAGAATCCGAACAGGATTCCGATGACCAGTCCGAACCCGATGAACAGGGCAATGAGGAGTGGCTCCACGATTACTCACCCGTAAGCGCGTCGATAACGTTCGAACTCACCATCTGCACGACGACACCGTATCCGGCATAGAGGACGACTGCCTCCCCGAGAACGGCACCGACCGTCGTGGCTGCTCCGAGTCCACTCAATTCGATTCCGAACATGCTCATCGACCTCGCTTTCGTACTGACCGCGGTTTTGTGCGAATCATACTTTTCTACTCACTACAGCCTATCCGCTCACAGGTCTTAATAGTTTTGTGAATATTGTGCAATACAATCTGCCTCGGTCGAAACCGGATATCGGCATGTATCAGGCCCCTATTGCGGTAACGTGTCGTTTTTTTGAGCAACATTTTATCCTCTTCCTCCATCTTGGAAAATATCGATGCGGCTCGAAAAATATCGGCGAAACCATCCCTAGTGATTTGCAATAGAAATACAATATTGTTAAATGGGTCAGTACCGTGTCCGCGGTTCCACACGGCGTAGTCGAACCGACGACTGCGGTGCTGTCGCTGACATCGGTTCGTTACCCGACCAA
>NZ_MEIH01000297.1:0-3487 GCF_001723155.1 Haladaptatus sp. W1 | reverse complement strand
CTCTCGTTTGCTTACATCGGCATGCGCGAGAGCGGAGGCGAGTTCGGACACGCCCTCGAACCCGCGATTCGGAAGGCGGAAGAGGTTCACGCGGCCGACATGCTCGGCCAAGCGGTGTCGGTGGACGTGCAGTTCGACGTCGAAACGGAGGTCGAGACCGCCGTGGACGACGTTGCGGTCGCCATCGACGCCGGAAAACCCGTGACGCCCGCCGAGTTGTTCTCCGTCATGGTCGGCAGCGACGTCTTGGAGGACGTAGAGGAGGTCACGCTCCAGTTGAGCGACGAGGCGGACGAGGACGGCCTCCTGAAGGAAGACGAGTTCGTCGCGCACGTCGCCGACTATCTGGACGCCGAGCTACGCTGGCTTCCGTACAACCGAGTAAAAGTTCTCGTCGAGACGTAACCGTCTTGGTGATGTCGAGAGCGGCGATGGGGTCCCGTGAGCCGTTCCGTCAGACCGGTTGTTCGGGCTGTTCCATCGGGTCGTACTTGTCCTCGAACTCCTGAATCAACTGGCCCATCTTGGCGTACCACTCGTTCAACATGCGCTGCATGTCGTGGGACACTTCGCCGGGGTCGGTCGGCTTGTAGACGTGGTAGTAGCCACCCTGGTCGTAGTTGACCTGTTCTTTCTGGATGAACCCAGATTGGAGCAGTCGCTGGATAGAGCGGTACGCCGTCGACCGTTCGCGGTCGATCCGCTCCGCGATGTCGTCGATGGTTAGTGGGTTCTCGCTCTCGATCACGACTCGATAACACTGCTTATCGAGTTCTTTCAGTCCGTGAAGACACTCCAGCAATCCTTCACACTCCATGTCTTGCTGAAGGTACTCGGCCATCGAGTTCGCCATTTTCAAGTCGTGAGTAAGAATTTGGCACGTATAAGGATTTTGCATGGTTTGTACAAAACTACTTGTTCGCCCCGAAGGTCAGTCGGAGGTCGACACGCTCGGCGACTCGCGCTCCCGAAGGTTGACGAGTGCGCTGTAGACGACCGCCGCGGCGACGACCACCGCGGAGCCGAAGATGAGCACCAGGCTGATCTGGTCGAGGAGGTGGATGCCCAGCGCGTCTCCGACTCGGTTGCTCGCGACGGCGACGCTGCCCGCGAGGAGCATCGCGGCGAAGTAGCCTTTGATGTCGTCCTCGTCGGTCAGGTTCGTTGCCGCTGCACCGATGCGTGCTCCGAGCGCGCTTCCCGCCAAGAGCGGAGCGACGACGGCGAGTTCGACGGCCCCGTTCTGGGCGTAGGAGAACGCGCCGAAACCACCGGAGACGGTGATCTGGAGCACGTCAGTCCCGACTGCCACGACGGTGGGAACGCCGAGGACGTACACCATCGCGGGCATCAGGAGGAAGCCGCCACCGACGCCGAGGAAGCCGGACAGGATGCCGACGAACAGCGCGATGCCCAGCGTGAGCCAGACCGAAATCTCCACGCCACCGCTGATGGAAACCATCGGAGGAATCTGGAGCACCTCGAAGCGCTCCGGGAGCGACGATGCGCCGTCGTCGTCACTGCCACGCGAGTCGCGGAACGTGAAGAGGCCGACCGTGGCCAACAGGAGGACGTAGGCGGTCCCCACAACGATGTCAGCCATGCCGGTCGCTTCGAGCCACAACACGACGTATTCCCCGACCTTGATACCACTCGTCATGCCGACGATGAACATCAGCGCGAGTTTGTAATCGACCTGTCCGAGGTTACGGTGTCGGAGCGCGGCGATGACCGATGTGCCGAACACGAACGCCAGTCCGCTTCCGACCGCGACCTTCGCCGGGTATCCGAACACCAGCAACGCGGGCGTGACGAGGAACGACCCGCCCATCCCGAAGAATCCGAACAGGATTCCGATGACCAGTCCGAACCCGATGAACAGGGCAATGAGGAGTGGCTCCACGATTACTCACCCGTAAGCGCGTCGATAACGTTCGAACTCACCATCTGCACGACGACACCGTATCCGGCATAGAGGACGACTGCCTCCCCGAGAACGGCACCGACCGTCGTGGCTGCTCCGAGTCCACTCAATTCGATTCCGAACATGCTCATCGACCTCGCTTTCGTACTGACCGCGGTTTTGTGCGAATCATACTTTTCTACTCACTACAGCCTATCCGCTCACAGGTCTTAATAGTTTTGTGAATATTGTGCAATACAATCTGCCTCGGTCGAAACCGGATATCGGCATGTATCAGGCCCCTATTGCGGTAACGTGTCGTTTTTGAGCAACATTTTATCCTCTTCCTCCATCTTGGAAAATATCGATGCGGCTCGAAAATATCGGCGAAACCATCCCTAGTGATTTGCAATAGAAATACAATATTGTTAAATGGGTCAGTACCGTGTCCGCGGTTCCACGACGGCGTAGTCGAACCGACGACTGCGGTGCTGTCGCTGACATCGGTTCGTTACCCGACCAAAAATCGCACTGTGTGCCGAGGTCGGGTCAGTTCGTCGACGGCCGACCGGAAACCGACTGTCCCCTGAGTACCCGCACGGAGCTGTAGATGATGGCCCCGCTGACGAGAATCGCCGCTCCGAAAATGAGGACCATGCTCACCGTTTTGAGCGCGGCGATGCCGGTCATGGCGCTCAGTTTCTTTTCCCTGATGGTGGTCATTATCGTCCAGTTCCTTCAAGTCGCTATCGCAAAACTTTGAGGTGAGGAATAAGCGTCCCATCTTGAGATCGCCCCAACGACGGTTCAAGAGACGGACGACAGCCGTGATGATGCGACGAAGGGTGGCGAAGCCATCGACGGTGGCCAGTAGGTGTCGGGATTACAGTATTGGATAGACCGCCAGAATAGTGCTCGTCGGTATACTCTCGGTTCTCAAACGGCTCGTCATTCAACGTGAGCGTCCAAAATCGTGACCGTCAGGGTGGCTTTCTTCGATCACCCCGTGAGGTTGCTGATCGTGATAGCGATGAAAAGCAGGAGGACGATCTCGTTGATGATCCAGGAGTTCGTTTCCATCCAGTCACGCGCTTTCGGCAGGAATGCCTCCGCCCGTTCGCCGAACGCGAGCAAGATCAGTAATGGGAGCGCTAGAATCAAGAGCGTAACTCCGATAAACGGGAGGGCATCTCTCCAGGGTGCCCCTTGCGCCGCGAGATATGAACCAACGGCGGCGGACGTGAGGAGATCACTCGGGAAAAGTCCCATCAGGAGGAATCCAAGCCTGAACGAGAACCGTGGGTTTGCCGATGTGAGCTTCCCCATCCATTTGGGCGGTTCCGTCTCCTCTCTCGTCCGGAAGACGTTTACCATTGCCACCAAGAGCAGGACGAGGATGATAACATAGAGTGTATCGTTTGTTGTGCCTTGTCCAAGTGCACCCTCACCAGCGAAGTAGACGAGAGTCACGACCAGGGAGATCGAGATTGCAGCGCCGAGGACGTATGCGGCGGAGTTCTGTCGCCAGTTTTCACTCGTCGCGAGGAAGATGGCGCTGAGAATCTGTGGCCCCGCAACCATCAC
>NZ_MEIH01000296.1:0-16967 GCF_001723155.1 Haladaptatus sp. W1 | reverse complement strand
GTGGGTACAGTGGAGGGTCGGCGGGTCGCCGACGTGCGGACAGCCGTGGCAGGTCGCTTTCGGAATCGTGCGAACGTCGCGGTCGTCCCGACCCGCCTCTCGGGGGGCGCTCACGACGAGTTCGCCGCTGTCCTCGTGCAACAGGTCCGCCCAGAGTTCGTCGATATCGACGTCGCCGACGTCAACTTCTCGAGAGGCGTCATCGACCGGCGTGGACTTTCGCTTCTGGCGCTCCTCGATGTCGGCGGCGAGGTCGGCGAGGGGTTCGTCCCGGTCGTCCCCGGGCGGTCGGTCGCTCACTCGCCCATCACCTCGTTCAAGAGGTCGTCAACGTCGAGGTCGGAGTCGGGGTCGAGGCCGCCGTCGAAGTTGAGGTCGGGGTCGAGGTCAACATCGGACTTCGACCGCGATTCGAAGTCCGGGTCGGTGGTGTCGCCTTCCAGCGCGGGCGGACGCCCCACGACGAGCCAGTTCGACCCGAAAAAGCCCTGCTTGGGGTCGATGTCCTCGAACGTCGCGCCACAGTGCGGGCAGGCGGGTTCGGTCAGCAGCGCGATGGTCACGCTCGTCTCGCACTCGGCGCACTTGGCGCTCGTAATGCCGTGACAGTTGGCGGTCCGGTCGAGTTCGGCGGTGGCCGCCCGCGTCGCGTTTTGTGCGGCGAGCGTGCGCGCTTGGTCGCGGACGGAAACGAGCGCACGCGCGAGGACGTCGAGTCGCTCGTCCAGTTCGTCGGTCGTCTCGGTGAGGTAGTCGAGCACCGCCTCGTAGTTCTCGAATCCGGAGTCCAGTCGTTTCCGGTTCTCGGCCACTCGTTCACGGAGGGCGTCGAGTTCCGGTTCGAGGTCGTCGCCGTCCCCGTCGTCCACCGTGCGACGGAGGTCGGCGAGTTCGTCGTGAAGACCGGCGAGTTCGCCGCGGAGTTCGGGGTGGTCGTGGTCTTCCGGGGCCTTATCGTCGGTTTCGCGCTTTATCTGGACGACGCGCTCGCGCACGTCGGTCAACTTCTCCATGAAATCGTCGCGGAGTTCGGCGAGCCTTTCGTCGGAACCGTTCCTCTCGTGGAGCGTCCCGTGCCCCGCGACCAGTTCGGAGAGGAGGCGCTGGCGGGAGATGCCGAGTTCGTCGGCCGTGTTGGTTAGCCACTGGTCGACCGCTGCCGGAATCTCTTCCGCTGGGACGTGACCCGCGTCTTCGCTCTCCATTCGGGTGAATACCTATTTCTCACAGCGTTGACTTAACGTTTCGCCTCGACGGGAGGGGGATACCGGAAAAGAAGAGCGAATTTTGAAACGATGGTCGAGGCGAGCGTATGGACGCTATCGAATCTTGCGAACGTTGCTGATGTCCAACCCGTCGCTCTGTATCTCCGTTTCGAAGCGAATGATGCTCTCTTCCTCGATGCGCGAGAGGACGCCGCGGTACTCGCGGACGAACATGGTTCGAGCGCGCTCGTTGCCGCCGCTCTCCCACTCGAAGGTGATGGTGCCGTCTGTCGCGCTCATCAGGGCACCCATCTGGCGCTCCGTCAGACTCTCTTGTGCGACGAGGACGAGTATCAGGCCGCCCCACGCCTTGGCCGCCTTCTTCATGCCCTTGAGGAGCATGACCATCTGGTTCCAATCCACCTGCTCGTCCGGAAGCGACGAGAGGTCGGTCAGCGAATCGACGACGACGAGGTTTCGGGGCGCGTTCTCGGAGTGGTATTCGCCGAGCGCTTCGAGGACGCCGCGGCGGTCGTGACTGCTCCCGAGGTCGGTGATGGTGCGACGCTTCTCGACGTACCAGTCGTTCGGAATCGGACTCAGTTGGAAGTACTCGGCCGAGAGGTCCTCGAACGAGATGGCGTCCGCCGCCGGACCGATGAGCGTCTCGTCGATGGTGTGCGTGAGTTCGTCGAATATTTCGGGTTCGTTGGCGGTAAAGGAGACGTAGTGAACTTCGTCGGGGAGGTCCGAGTGCGAGTCTATCGGCCCGTAGTGAAGTTCGAACAGGTCGGAATCGACGTGACCGAGGGCGTTGATGGTCGCGCTCGTGTACGCGAACTCGCGTGTGCCTGCCCCGGCGTCGCCAGCCAACAAGACGACGCTCCCCGGCGGGGACCCCCCGCCGATGAGCGAGTCGAACTGCGAGACGCCGAACGGGATGCGGTCCATGCGTTCCCCTCTCATTCCTGACGCTTACCGTTTACGCTCGCTCCGGCGTTTCGGGGTGAAGTGAGCAACACGTCTCCGGCGACACCCGCGGAATCGAGCGCGTTTCGAGCCGCCTCGACGGCTCCGTCGGCCAACGTCCGCGTGGTCACGCCGTACACCGCGGGTCCCCACGACGACTGCCCGGCACCGAACACCGCCGGGGAGGATTCCATGGCGGTGACGAGTTCGCCGACGGGTGGCCGATAGACGCCGCCCTGTTCGTCGGCGTACCACGCGCCGTTTCGGCGACCGACCTCGGCGACCGCACTGCCGAACCGGTCCGGGTCCCCATCCGCAATCGCCGGAAGCACCCGACGGAGGAGTATCGAGGAGACGTCCTCGGCGATTGTCGGGTCCGCGCGTTCGACGACCGAGCGCATGCTCGCGTCCTCGTCGTCGCCGCTCCGGCCGGGTTCGGCGTCCGGGAGGACGAGCACGAATCGCCAGTCGTCGGGAACGTCGTGTCGCGCGACGACGGGGGGAACTGACCAGTCGCCGCGTGCGGGACGAGCCGTGGTAAAGCGTTCCGTGGGATGTCCGGCGTCAACGACGAAACCGCCGCGCTCGAACGCCGAGACGCCGATGCCGCTCCTCCCCGCCCTGTCGAGGGCGGGCGCGTGCTCGCGGACCGCCGGGTCGTCGCCGTAGGCGTGGGCGACGGCGGCGAAGACGGCCAGCGCGAGTTGCGTCCCGCTCCCGAGTCCGACGTGTCTCGGCAGCGTCCGGTGAACTCGAACGTCCGCGCCGGCGACGGAGAGCAAGTCCGTGGCCCTGCTCGCGTACTCGCGTGCACACGGGTCGTCACAGCGCACCTCGTCCGCCGGTGTCGCCTCGACGGAGACGGTCGGCGAGGAAAGAGCGACTCCCAACCCGCCGTACAGTCGTTCGTGGGCGAGCGAGAGGTTCTGAAAGCCGAAGTGGAGTCGCCCCCCGACCGTCACCTGTACCATACCTAGCGGTCAGTCGAGAGCGGGATGGCGATTTCGGCAGTGGCAAATTACCGTGCTATCACACGAGCCGTCGAAAACGAGCTACCCCATGTGGTCCAAAACGTACTCCGCCGCGCGGTCCGCGCCGTTTTCGTACTCGGGTGATTCGGGGGGATGGCGTACCGCGCGGGTGACGTGCGGAATCGAGTGCTCGATTTGGAACCCGCGAAGGCCGCGGCGTTCGATGACCCGCGAGACGCCGTGTTGCTCGTCGGTGAACGGGTAGATGATACAGGGCGTCCCGGCGACGGCGGCCTCCATCACGGTGGAGTAGCCCGAGCAGACGACGACGTTCGCGGCCTGAATCCACGGAAGGAGCGACGGCACCGACTCCCAGCCGTCGTGACCGACGAGGGTCACGTCGTTGCCGTCGTCTTCGAGGGCGCGGGCGAGTTCCGCGAAGTTGGTCGTGTAGGTGCTCGGAACGAGGAGCACGTCGATGTCGTCGGGAGGCTCCTCGCCGTTGGGTTCGAGGGCGATGGGAGGGATGTGGACGACGCCCGGCGGGTCGCCGCGGTCCGGCGGCCACACGGCGGGATAGAAGAACGCGTGAGACACCGAAATCTGGTAGCGGTTGAGAATCCACGTGAACACCTCTTCGATGGCGGCGTCGTAGTAGGATGCGGCGTTGTGGGTGAGAACGTACAGCGGCGTATCGGTGCAGTGGGCCGCCATCGCGGCGAACATGTCGTCCGTCACGAGGGCGGCGGGGTCTTCGCGGCGGAGCCATCGAACGAAGTCGAACACCCGCCGACCGCTGTTCGGAACGCTTCGAGTCACCACGTCGAGAATCGACCCGCCCTGATAGTCACCGATGTAATCGACCGTCGCCGGACGGTAGACCTCGTAGCCGTTGTGCTCGATGAACTGGGACCCCGGACCACCGCCTGCGAGGACGACATCCGTCTCCGGCCCTTCCAATGCTTGTGCCACCGCAAGCATCCGGGTCGCGTGCCCCGCGCCTTCCGGATAATGTGCGACAGCAACGGTCCGGCTCATGGCCAACTGTCTTCCCTGCCGTGGGAAGTATATTTGGATTTCCTGTTTTGGAAGAAAATCAGGCACAGTCGATGACGAGGATTTCCGTCGCACCGCGTTGGAACTCGAACGGAACGGAGCGAATCTCGACGCCGTACCCGTCCGACCGAAGGGAATCGAGGAGGTCGTCCAGCCGCGGGTACGGCGTCCCCTCGAAGTCCGCGAGAGGGTAGACGCGAACTTCTTCGGCGGTGACGCGAGCGAGTTCGCGGAGCGACTCGATGTGGAATTCGTGGCTCAGCCGGTCGGCGTACAGGAAGAGCAAATGCGCCGAGAGCGTGTGCGTGAACGCGTCGTCCTCGAACGGGAGGTCGGGAAGTTTGGCGGGAACGTACCGACCGGAGGCGAGTCCGGCGGGGTAGTCGTTCAAGAACGTCTCGTAGGCCTCGGTCCAGTGGTCTCGAAGGCCGTCAACGTCGCCGTAGTAGTCCCACTCGAACAACTCCTCCGCGTCGTCGAACCCCTCGAGTGCCATCTCGATGTCGAGATCGCCGCGCGTATCGAGGTCGCCGTAGTCGCCCCGATACATGATGTCCGCGCCGACCGCAGAGAGTCCCCGTTGGGTCGCTTCCGCGACGAACGCACACGCGCCGGAGGGACAGTCGAGTATCCGCCCCCCGTCGAGTCGCTGGAGGTCGAGATCGAACATTCGAACGTACTCCTCGAACGTTCGCCCGATGAACGCCACATCCTCGATTTCGTACGTTTCATCGTCCGACGAGGATTCAAACGGTTCGCCATCGGAATTCACATTAAGAATTAGAATATTGTAAATAATAAACCTAGAGACCCACATATATGATATCAAACAACAAGGGTAGGAAGCATATATTGTATGAGTCAGGAGTTCTCTCCGCTTGCTTTCCCACCCCGTGATTACAAAATATTTACTATTTCTAGTTATTTAATCTGATAATAGTAATTTATTTAACATACTTTTATAAAATAATTTTCATGCCTCAAATGGCAGCGGCAAACACGCAGGTAAAAGGAGACTCTCTCACATCCGTCGTGCAGGCTGTCTCTCGGCTATCGGAAGCGTATCGGAAGCGCGTTCTCGACGTGTTGGACAAAAACGGTGTTCCCGAACCACAGGAGGGAGAATGGTACTCGCTCCTGGCAGCGATAGAGTCGCTCGACGAACTCGTCGACGGTATCGGCCCGCGAACCGTCAAGACCATCGGGAAGGAGATTCCCGAAACCGTAGAGTGGCCACCACAAATCGACTCCGTAGAGGCCGGATTGACCGGGCTCGACGACGTGTATCAGATGTATCACCGCGGTGGAGACGTCGGCTACTACGAGTTCGAGAAGACCGGCGAAACGGAGGGACGAATGATCTGTGAGACTCCGTACCCGTCGCCGATGGACCAAGGAATCGTCGAAGGTATCGTCAAGAAGTTCAACGACAGCGGCGCATTCGTCGAAGTCGAGCGGGACGAAACGGCGAGCAAACGAACGTTCGACGTTTCGTGGTGATCGAGCGCACGCCAGTTATCAACCGAATTCTATTTTATATTTTCTTATGATAAAACAAATATTCTACAGATGAAAACTATCCTCGTGTGTATATTTCGGAACGACGCGGAACGGACATCAGTAGCATCGAAGTAGAAGGGCGAGTGGTTTCTTCCATCGTCAGCGGAGTCGGGTCTTTCTCCGATGCGTACGAGCGGCGGGCGCTTTCCATCCTCGAAGAGAACGGAATCCCGAAACCACAACCCGGCGAGTGGTATCCGATGGAGTCGTATCTCGACGCGTTCGACGAACTGGCCGAGACGGTCGGACCGAAGACGGTGACGAAGATAGGGACGAAGATACCCGACGTCGTAGAGTGGCCGTCGGAGGTCGATTCGGTGGAGAGCGCCCTCTCGAGCGTGGACGACGTGTGCCAGACGAACCACCGCGGCGGGGAGGTCGGCTACTACGAATTCGAGAAGACGGGCGAAACCGAGGGACGAATGGTGTGCGTGAATCCGTATCCACCGGAGTTGAACAAGGGTCTCATCACCGGCGTCGTCGAGACGTGGGGTGACGAGGACGCCGACGTCGAGGCGGTATTTCGGGGGTCGAGAGACGAGATGCAGCTGGTGACGTACGTGGTTTCGTGGCAGTAGCCGACACCCGACATCAGCGTGGCGAGGTGTACTCCAAGCCGAGAAAGTCGCGGGCCTGGTCGGGGTCCGTGATGACCTCTCGGCCGAGCAGCTCGGCGAACTGCACGGCGAGTTCGATGATTTCGGTGTTGTCCTGAATCACCTCGTTCCGGTGCGGGTATCGCCAGTAGGTGTCCTCGATACCGACGCGGACAACGTTCGCACCCGCGAGCAGTCCGAGGACGAGCGTCGGAAGCCAGTTTCGCCCGCCGGGGTTGACGCCGACGATGGCGTCGTCGATAGTCTCGCGGGTGTTGTAGATGGAGGAGATGACGTTGAGGTACGACCATGGGTCGTTGTTCGTCGTCTGGGAGTGGTGTGCGCCCAGATAGAGGTTCAGCATGTGCGAATCTTCCTCCACCTCGCCCTTCTCGAACAGTCGATGTTTCAAGTCGTAGAGGACGTGCGTGTCGTACAACTGGAACACCGGTTTGACCCCGTTTTCTTGGAAGAACCGAACGCCCTCCGTGATGGCCGACGGAGAGTGATAGGTACCAGTGCCGAACAACCCCATCGGGAGGACGACCGAACCCTGGCAGTACTTGTTCCCGTCGCCCATGCGGAGCAGTTTCTCCGTCGCCGTCACGTAATCGGCGTGCGGGCCGGTCATCCACGTCTGACTCGTCGTAATCACCTCACCGCACGCCTCGAACACGGGGTCCAGCACCTCGGCGAGCAGTTCCGGACTCTCCCACTGGGGCCGCCGCTCCTCGTTTCGCGGGTGGACGTGCACCGCGGCGGCACCCGCCTCGATACCCTCGATGAGTCCCAGACTCTGTTCTTCGAGCGTGTCCGGGACGGCGGGGTAGTGCTCGCCGCCGGCCTGCCATCCGGGGTAGGCGCATTCGATGACGACCGGCCCGCCCATCGTGTCGATCGGCTCCTCGCGGTGGACCGGGAAGAACTCCTTTGCCATCTCGGGCGTGAACGTCGGCGACGATTCGAGTTCGTCGAACGACAAATCGTCGTAGAGATTTCGATGGAGGGCGTCGCGTCTGCCATCCCTACCGGCCGCTCCGGTGGGTTTTCTTTCGACATATCTAACTGGTTGTACCAGCGATATCTTAATCTTCTCTTAATATTATAAACTCTGGAAACAAATATGTCCAATGGTGGTAATACCCAGACATTCTCGACACTCACAGAACAACACGGTACATCGAACTCCGAAGTAATCCGTCAGCGTACGAGCGTCGTTGACGGATGAGCGACCACGGAAAGGGTCGCTTCGCTCGCCTTTCCTGCTCCCAACAGAAGTATGGGACCGCCGAGAGTCGAACTCGAGTCCTACGGACCCCATCCGCAGAGGATACCACTACCCCACGGTCCCGCTACATTCTGCAAAAGGAGAGTGCCTATGTTAAGCCCTTCGTTTCACTCCTGCGAGCGTGGGACTACCACGTCGCCGTCGTCCCGCACCGCCAGACTCGCGAGCGGGTCGTTCTCGTAGGCCGCGACGCCGTGATAGCGCCCGACGACGTAGCCGTCGTGGTCCGTTTCGACCGTCGCCTTCGGTTCGCCGTGCGGCGTCACGATGTCCGCGATGACGTCCCCCTCTTCGAAGGTGTCCCCCGCCTCGACGCGGTGGCGAACGATTCCGGCCGTTTCGGTGTGCGGATGGACCGCGCGCTTGACCGGGAAGTCGACGGGCGCGGCGAGTCCCGTCGGTTCCGCGTCGCCGGGTAGCATATCGAGTTCGCGCATGACGTTCAACAGGCCGACGACGCCCTTCTCGCGGGTGTCCTCCTCGACGACCTCGAAGCCGCCGAGTTCGACCGTGAACGCGGGAATTCCGGCGTTGTTCAGCGCCGCACCCGCCGTCGAGCGCTGGAGGTTCTGCTCGACGTACTCCTCGGCCACGTACTCGTTGATGACCGGGAAGTCGTAGGCGTCCACGAGGCGTTCGAGTTCGTCGGCAAGGTCGTTGGCTTCGTCCTCGTCGCGCTGAGTTCCGTAAAGCACCCTGTCCCGAATCACGAACGGAATCGACCCGACCTGCGCGGTGTGGAGGTCCACGAGCGCATCCGCCGAGTCGGCGAAGGCGTCGAACACCCGTTCGTCGATGAGTTCCTGCACGCGCGCGGGACGCGACCCGTCCGCGTCCGGGTCGGGGAAATAGCGATTCGGATCGTCACCGTGGTAGTAGGAGGCGCGGGTCGTCCGGCGGAGTCCGGCGGGATTCAAATTTGGGAGACAGACGACCGTCCCGCGAATCTTCGACGCCAACTCCTCATGCATAACGTCCTGCGCGGTGGCGAGGGCGGTCACCTCGTTGCCGTGAATCGACGCCGTAATCCAAAGCGTCGGGCCGTCCTCCTCCCCCTCCGCGATGAGGACGGGGAGGCGTTCGGGCGTTCCTGTCGGAAGGTCGGTGACGTCCAACCATCCGGTGACGAGTTCGCCGGGCGCAGATTCCGCGGTGCCGACTTGCATACCGGGTGGTGTTCGGCAGGAGACAAAAAGCAGCGTGAACCGGCAGGGGAGGAAGCGATGGCGGAATAACGGTAAACCCGTGCGTTCCTCGAATAAAAAGGAGTCACCGTCTATCTCGCAACGGATAGATGAACGAGAGTGATAATCGTTAAAACATCCGTACTCCGGAATGGCGGACTTCCCCGTTCGAAAGTACACCGGTTGCTCAGGAGTATTGAAATCCCGTAGGATGATTCGCGCGAAACTGAATCGCGCACGCAGCTTCCTATCTTCCCCGGGGAGTGACACGTCATCACACCCGGTTTACCATAGGGAGCGACCTTACGGCACTACTCCCGCTTAAGCCTGATTAGGGCTACGGCAATGGCGATAATGCGAAGAACGGTCGTCACCGCCCACATTGCCGTCTTTGAGCTAACCAGACCCGCGAGGATTGTTCCAATCATCCTACGGGTGATGGCATAACGCCATCATCTCCTTATATACATACTGTCTGTAAAAGAATGACGATTGTCGGCACCTGTGGAGTGGGATAGAGATGATTCTATGTAGTTAGCAGTACGGATGAGTGAATTGCCTCACCCGTGGATGATTGGAACAAGTGATTATTGAACGCCATCGGAAGTAAACCTTTTGTTTACTATTAGACGACCGGCGCGGTTTCTAATTCACACCACCAGACCATTTTTCCACTCGAAATGTGTTGGAAAGACGGATGGCTCAACGAGACGATCTTCGCACGAAATCCGGCTGGACCACGCGTTCGACGTGGTGGACTTCGACGCTCAGACCAACACGCGCTCCAGTTCGACCACGGTCCCCGTCTCGGCGTCCGCGTCGCCGACCATTCGGCCGAGACAGACCGCCGCGCCGTTCGGCGTGTGACAGGCGACGAGTTGCTCCCGTTCGGCCTCCTCCGCCTCGATGACGCCCGGCGCATACACCTGTGCGCCGTGTGCGACCTGCTCGGCGGCGCTCGGGGCGATGGTCACGCTCGGGAGGTGGGTCAGGGCGTCCTCCGCGGGTCGGACGATTTCCCGAAGCCAATCGTCCTCGTCCTCCTCCCGCCAGCGCGCCAGCGCGTCCGAGAGGTCGTGGAGGGTCACGAGGTCGGTGTCGTCGAACGGGTCGGTCGCCGTCCGGCGGAGGTGGCCCATGTGCGCCCCGGTTCCGAGCGCGAGGCCGATGTCGTGACAGAGCTTTCGGATGTAGGTTCCACTCTCGCACCGAATCCCGAGGAGCGCCTTTCTGTCCTGTACTTCCAGTACCTCCAACTCGTAAATCTCGCGCACGCGAAGCTTCCGCGAGACGGCGCTCTTCCGCGGCGGCTTCTGATACAGCGGTGCCTCGAACTCGGAGACGATGGCCTCGATGTCGGCCGGAGCCGTCTCGTGCAGTTCGAGGACCGACACGTACTCCTTCGAACCTTCGAGGAAGACCTGCGAGAGGCGGGTGGCCGAGCCGGTCAGCGTCGGCAGACACCCGGTGACCTTGGGGTCGAGGGTGCCCGCGTGGGCCGCCTGCTCGACCTCGCAGAGGTCCCGAACCCACGCCGCGACCTGATGGGCCGACGGGCCGGGCGGTTTGTCGAGGTTGATGACCCCGAATTCGAGGAGTTCCGCGGACGAACGCTCGGATGGTGGGCCGCGAAGCGTCATCAGAAGTCGTAGGTGACGCCGGTAATCGGGTACTTGCCCTCGTCGGAATCCGGTTCGTAGTTCTCGACGGCCGTCGTCAGCATGGCGAGAACGTCGTCGGGATTCCAACGCGCGGTGTTGATGCTCAAGTCGTAGATGGTGAGGTCGGTGATGTCGATGCCGTAGTACTCCTCGTAGCGTTGGGCCTCACTGCCTGCACGGGCGCGGGTCTCGGTCGCGGCCTGCTTTTCGGTTTTGTCCTCCCGGTCCGCGATGCGGGCCGCGCGCACGTCGAGCGGCGCGTCCAGCCAGATTCGGAAGTCGGCGTGCTCACCGGCGAGCCACCCGGCGAGTCGGGATTCGAGCACGATGTCGTCCTCCTCGGTGGCGATTTCGCGGAGGCGTCGGTCCAAATCGAGGTCTATCTCCTCGTCCTCTTCGGCCAGCTTGTTGAATTCGAGCGGCGTCAGGTCGCGCTCGGCGGCGAGTTCTCGGAAGATGTCGCCGCCGCTCACGTGTTCCAGTCCGAACGCGTCCGCGAGTCCTTGCGCAGTCGTGCTCTTCCCACTCCCCGGTGGGCCTGAGACGGTCAATAACATATGTACCCTCGAACGGGCACCAAGAAAGAGGTTTTGAACTTACGTCGGCGTCGTCTGGATGTTCAACGCCTTGCGGATGAGTTGCGTGAACGCCATCGAGCACAGGAAGTACCAGACGATCCACGCCATCATCGGCCCGATAACGCCCTCGGACCACCCTGTCACGCCGACCATCGGAAGGATCAATTTATTGGGAACGACGGCCGGCGTCTGGTCGCCGATGCGCCAGTACATCCAGAGGAAGGCAGGGATGGTGATGAACATCGTCCAGACCATCGGGCGGAACTGCTCTTTGAACATGCCCGTCTGGTCGCCCATGGCTTCCATCTGCTCCTGTCGGATGCGCTCCATCGCCTGCTCGTCGCCCTTCTCCTTCGCCTCCTTCTGGCGCTTCTGGATGTCCTTCATGCGCTCCTGATACATGCTCATCTTCTCCATGTCCATCAGGTTGTCCTGCAGGAGCGTGGTGTACAGTCCGGTCAGCATGGCGACGATCATGATGACGACGTAGAACGGGAGCGCGGCGTCGATGGGGCCGAGCACCACGTCGACGACCTGCCCGACGGCGGCGCGGATGCCGTTCTGGGAGTAGCCCAAGAACAGACCGATGCTCGCCACCGCCGCGAGTTTGTCCCACTTCGACCACGTGGTAGTCTCGATATCGTCCACGTCGCTGGACGAGGAGGTCGTGCTGGTCGTCGCCGACCCGGAGTCGTCGAGGGCGTCCGCGACTTCATCGGGGTCCGCGAGTTCGAACCCGTGGATACCGTCCACGAGGATACCCTTCTCTATCAGCCGACCCCACTGACCGCTGGTGAGGTCGTCGCTCACGTCCTGCCATTGGACTTCATCCGACCCTTCGTCGGTCCGTTCGTAGATGACCGAGAGGGCGTCGGCCATCGCCGGGTCCTCGGCGATGAGCGATTCTACCTTCTGCGCTGTCCGTGCCATTGTAGCACGTTTGGAATTCGGCGTTAATCAACCTTCGCCATCGGCACGGACGGACGCGAAGCGTCCCGACGACGAACACGCGAAAAACGACCGGCGCGACGGCATGACTGAAGATAAATTTTTTACAGCTATCACGTAATACGGGGGTATGAGCGAACTGAGTGAAATCCTCCCGGGGCACGATTTTTGGCGTGCGGTCGTATTGGGAGGGTTCGCCATCTTTCTGACGGGAATCATCACGGTTGTCGCTACGCAAGCACCCTACCTCCTCGGAATCGTCGCCGTTCTCGGATTCCTCGTGTGGTACCTGCGCGACGGCGACGAAACGGCCGTCGAGGGCAACGAGGACGAATCGGAGCTCGACGCCGTGGAGATGCTCAGGGCGCGGTACGCCAACGGCGACATCGACGAGGCGGAGTTCGAACGGCGACTCGGCACGCTCCTCGAAGCGGAACCGAGCGAATCGCCGGAAAAAGAACTGTCGTTCGAGTAGCCGCGTTCAGGCCTCTTCTTCGACCGTTTCCTTGATGTCGTCCCACACCTCGTCGGGCGTCTGCTCGCCGTCGATGCGGACGAGTTCGCCCGTCTCCTCGTAGTGCTCGATGACGGGTTCCGTGTTCTCGCGGTAGACGCGGAGGCGCTCGCGCACCGTCTCCTCGGTGTCGTCGTCGCGCTGGACGAGTCGCTCCTTTACCGCTTCGTCCTCGGCGGGATTGTACTCGATGTGGTAGATGTCGCCCGTCTCGGGGTCGAGACGGCGGCCGGTGAGACGGCCGACGAGTTCGTCCTCGTCCACGTCGAGGTACAGAACGACGTCGAGGTCGGTGATGTCGTCCAGGTACTCCGCCTGCGAGAGGTTCCGCGGGTAGCCATCGAGGACGTAGCCGTTGGCCTCGGCGAGCGCAGCCTGAACGATTTCGTTCACCACGGCGTCGGGGACGAGTTCGCCCTCGTCCATGTAACTCGCCGGAGTTCCGTACTCCGTTTCCATGTGCTTGTTCGCGCGGAGCGCGTCGCCGGTCGTGACGTGTTCCACGTCGAATTCCTCGGCGATTCGTGCGCTCTGTGTCCCTTTCCCAGCACCGGGAGCACCCAAAATCAGGATGTTCGGGTTCATGCACTCACCTGCGCCGTCCTCGCATAAAGGCTTACGGAAACCGAGCGGAGCACCCGGTTTTTGTCGTCCGAAGACGAACATCCGATATGACTCGATTCAGCGCTTCGACGCCGACTGAGCGGCGGAAACTCGTCGTGGACGCCATCACCGCACACCGCGAGCGCGGGAGCGCCTTCTGCACGCTGGTGGCCGACCTCGAACCGGAACCCGAACCCGACCTCGATTCCGAAGCGGAACCGACGGCCGCGGTGGAGAACGGGACGAGCGACGAGACGGACGACGACGAGGAAACCGAACTCCCGCCGTGGATACAGTTCGGCGACCGGACGCTCAACGTGGACTGCACGGACGAGGAACTGGACGCGCTCACGGAGTTGGTCCGGGAGTTCCCGGCGTTCAAAATCGAGCAGTTGGAGAGCCCGGAAAACGCGGAGGGGACGAACGTGCGCATCAGCGCGAAAGCCGACGCGAACCGCATCGCACAGTTCGTAGAGCGGGCGTTCCGCGACGTGTACGGCTGCTCCGAGTCGGTGACGGTCTGGGCGGTGGAGGTGTGAGTCCGTGGCTGGTTTCGTAGTCGTTATCACCTTGCTCGGAGATTACGGGGACGCATGACACATCGACACGCCATTCGAGATACGTCCGATATCGAACACTGGACCGACCCGACGCGACGGTACACCCGACAGGTGATCGACACTGGGTGGTACGTCACATGACGGGGCTGTTCGAACGCATCGTCCTCCCGGTCGTGACCGAAGAGGACGCGGAGACGACGTGCGACGCGGCGCTCGACCACGTTGCCGACGCCGACGGCCGCGTGGTCGCAGTGCACGTCGTCGAGAAGGGTGGTGGAATTCCCGACAAGGCGTCGGTCGAACAGCGCGAAGAACGTGCGGACGAGATATTTTCCGTCGTCACGGACCGCTGTGACGCCGCCGGGGTTCCGGTCGAGACGAAACTCACCTACGGCACGGACATCGCGGACGCCATCTTCGACGTGGCCGAGGACGTGGACGCGACGGCGATCGTGTTCTCGCCGCGGCACGGCAATCGATGGATACAACTGCTCACGGGGGACGTGGCGCACTCGCTCGTCACGAAGTCGGACAGACCGATAGTCGTCCTCCCCGACACGGAGGCGAACTGATGGCGGACGAGGAACTCGCAAAGGACCTCGGACCGCTCGCCGCGCTCACCATCGGCGTCGGGACGATGATCGGCGCGGGCATCTTCGTGCTTCCCGGCGTCGCCGCCGCGGAAGCCGGGCCGCTCGTCATCCTCTCGTTCATCGTCGGTGGCGGCGTCGCGGTGCTAACGGCCTTCTCTGCGAGCGAACTCGGCACCGCGATGCCGAAAGCGGGCGGCGCGTACTACTACATCAACCACGCGCTCGGGCCGCTGTTCGGCTCCATCGCGGGGTGGGGTAACTGGATGGGACTGGCATTCGCCTCGGCGTTCTACATGCTGGGCTTCGGCCAGTACGTCACCGAGTTCCTGTCGGTCCCATCGGTCGGCTTCCTCTCGCCGTCACAGCTCGGCGCGCTGGTGGCCGGGTCGCTGTTCGTCCTCGTCAACTACGTCGGCGCGAAGGAGACGGGGCGACTGCAGAACATCATCGTCGTGACGCTCGTTGGGATTCTGACGGTGTTCTCCGTCGTGGGCGCGTTCCACGCCGACCTCTCGACGCTTCGACCGTTCGCGCCCAACGGCATCACGCCGCTGTTGCCGACGACGGGACTCATCTTCGTCTCGTACCTCGGCTTCGTCCAAATCACGTCCGTCGGGGAGGAGATTCAGAACCCCGGGAAGAACCTTCCCCGCGCCGTCATCGGGAGCGTCGTCATCGTGACGATCATCTACGCGCTGGTGTTGCTGGTCCTCCTCTCGGTGGTCGAACTCGACGTCGTGGCGAACAACGACACCGCGGTGGTCGAAGTGGCGAGCATGCTGATGGGTCCGGCCGGGGCGGTCGCCCTCACGTTCGGCGGCCTACTCGCAACGGCCTCCAGCGCGAACGCCTCGATTCTCGCGTCCTCGCGCATCAACTTCGCCATGGGCCGGGACAAACTGGTGAGCAACTGGCTCAACGACATCCACGACCGGTTCACCACCCCGTACCGCTCCATCGGCGTCACGGGCGGCCTCATCCTCCTGTTCGTCGTCATCGGCGACGTGGAGGTGCTCGCCACGGCCGGGAGCGTCCTCCACCTCGTCATCTACGGCCTGCTCAACGTCGCGCTCATCGTGATGCGGGAGGCCGACACGGATGGTTACCATCCCGACTATCGCGTGCCGCTGTACCCGTACACGCCGATTCTGGGGGCCCTCACCTCGTTCAGCCTCATCGGCTTCATGGCGTCCGCCGACATCGTCGCGCCGTTGCTCGCCGTCGCCTTCGTCGTCGGCGCGGTCGGGTGGTACTTCCTCTACGCTCGCGGAAAGACGGAAAAACAGGGCGTCCTCACGGATTACGTCCTCAGTCAACCGGAGGCGATGCCCGAATCGGCCGTCTCCGCCGTGTCGTCGGTGAAACCGGACGGCGGCGACTACCGCGTGATGGTGCCGTTGGCCAACCCCGAACACGAGACGGACCTCATCTCGCTCGCCAGTGCCGTGGCGAGCCAGCGCGACGGAACGGTCGTCGCGACGCACATCGTGCAGGTGCCTGACCAGACGCCGCTCGCCAGCGGCGCGGCGCACGTCGAGGAGCTCGACGCCGAATCGGCCGAACTCCTCGAACGAGCGCGCGCGGATGCCGAGACGTTCGGCGTCCCCGTCGAAACGCACACCATCCTCTCGCACCGCTCCTTCGAGGAGATTTTCGACGCGGCCCGAACCCACGCCGCGGACCTCGTGGTCATGGGGTGGGGCGAGGACAGCCACGGCTCCCCCGGCCGGGCCGAGAGCGCCATCGACGAACTGACGAACGGGCTTCCGTGCGACGTGGTGGTTCTCCGAGATAGGGGATTCGACCCCGGTCGCGTGCTCGTTCCCACCGCTGGTGGGCCGGACTCCGAGCTCAGCGCGGCCATCGCACAGATGCTGCAGGCGGAGTACGACTCCGAACTCTCGCTCCTCCACGTCACCGACGAGTCGCGTGACGCGGGCGAAGAGTTCCTCGCCGACTGGGCCACGGAACACGGCATCGAGGACGCGAATCTCGTCGTGGTGGACGACGAGGACGTCGAAGCGGCCATCGAACGGGCGGCGGGCGACTGCTCGCTGCTAGTCATCGGCGCGACCGAGGAAGGCCTCCTTTCCCGTCTCGTCCGGGGGTCGCTCGCGCTCGACATCGTGGACGACGTGGACTGTTCCGTCCTGCTCGCGGAAAAGCAGCGAAAACGGTCGATTCGAGAGCGGCTCATCGGGTAATCCTCCCGACCGACGACGATGTCGAGACTGAAAAGCTTCGAGCAGCGGGGATCCTCAACAGTGCGCCTGAAGGCTACCCGTACGCGTTCACGGACATCGAGGACGCCCTGGAATACGGATTCACCGTTCAGGAAATCTTCGAGGACGACTTCGCGGCCACGGAGACGTTGGTGGTCTACTCGGGGCAAGGCTGTCATATCTACCTGCTCGATACCGACCATAAGCACCGCTACGACGAGCAAAGTCGGGAAGTGATCAACGACCTGCTGCTCGAAGAATACGAGATTCCAATCGATCCCGTTGTCACGGCCGACCGCCGCAGGGTGATGCGTCTGCCCTACTCACTACACGCCGATGTCTCCCGAATCGTCCAACCGATCGAAAGCCCAGATTTTGACTTTCGAACCGAGGCCGTTCCTAGTTTTCTCGAACCATGAGCCGGAAGACTCCACTGAACGACGAGCATATGGCGTATCG
>NZ_MEIH01000295.1:0-3392 GCF_001723155.1 Haladaptatus sp. W1 | reverse complement strand
GTCCCATCTTGAGATCGCCCCAACGACGGTTCAAGAGACGGACGACAGCCGTGATGATGCGACGAAGGGTGGCGAAGCCATCGACGGTGGCCAGTAGGTGTCGGGATTACAGTATTGGATAGACCGCCAGAATAGTGCTCGTCGGTATACTCTCGGTTCTCAAACGGCTCGTCATTCAACGTGAGCGTCCAAAATCGTGACCGTCAGGGTGGCTTTCTTCGATCACCCCGTGAGGTTGCTGATCGTGATAGCGATGAAAAGCAGGAGGACGATCTCGTTGATGATCCAGGAGTTCGTTTCCATCCAGTCACGCGCTTTCGGCAGGAATGCCTCCGCCCGTTCGCCGAACGCGAGCAAGATCAGTAATGGGAGCGCTAGAATCAAGAGCGTAACTCCGATAAACGGGAGGGCATCTCTCCAGGGTGCCCCTTGCGCCGCGAGATATGAACCAACGGCGGCGGACGTGAGGAGATCACTCGGGAAAAGTCCCATCAGGAGGAATCCAAGCCTGAACGAGAACCGTGGGTTTGCCGATGTGAGCTTCCCCATCCATTTGGGCGGTTCCGTCTCCTCTCTCGTCCGGAAGACGTTTACCATTGCCACCAAGAGCAGGACGAGGATGATAACATAGAGTGTATCGTTTGTTGTGCCTTGTCCAAGTGCACCCTCACCAGCGAAGTAGACGAGAGTCACGACCAGGGAGATCGAGATTGCAGCGCCGAGGACGTATGCGGCGGAGTTCTGTCGCCAGTTTTCACTCGTCGCGAGGAAGATGGCGCTGAGAATCTGTGGCCCCGCAACCATCACAAACGCCAGTGGAAGAACATCGAGAAAGCTCATAGTGATCTCTCTATCTACTCCCCAAATTTTGTGAATGGCAGCTCATCACGGATCGAATTGTGGTGGTCATTTCGCAGTCTCCGTATCTCTACGGCATACACGACGATAATTGGACGCTTTCTCACTACTCCTCATACCGTCACAGTGGTGGTCAACTGAGTAGTACAAAAAAGCGATAGATTGTTCATAAAAACCTTGCTCTTCTGTGTCCCTCCAACCTATAATTATCGAGAAAATACAGTCATTACCTTGTGTTTTGACAAACCAACAAAGGGATGTACCATTGTCCTGGAGTCGCACGAAAGAAATACCCTTGGCGGCGAGAGCACGTGGTAGGCAATACTTACGTCTGATTATAGTAACAGTTCACAAATGCCACCTCGTGTTTGAGCCGTGCTTGAATGGGAGAATCGGAAAAACTGCGCCGATCCCCATTACAGGGAATCACCCCGATCGATTGAGCTCGCCACGTTGTTTCACCAGCAAATCAACGATTTCCTTTGACAATCCGATCAAGACAGGACCGACAAAGAGACCGAGGAACCCGAAGATGGCCACACCACCGAAGATGCCCAAGATGAGAAGCCCAGAGTTGAGACGTGCACCCCGTTGCATCGCAAGTGGTCTGATGAAGTTGTCCGATCCGCTAATGATGAGGGAACCGTACACAAGTAGTCCCACTGCTTCTGGAATGCTGCCAACGAAGAGAAGGTAGATCACCGCCGGAATCCAGACGAATGAGGCCCCAATCACTGGGAGCAGCGACAAGACGAACGTGACCACGCCCCAGAAGACGAGATCGTCGAATCCGATGACGAGGAACCCAAGGACTGTCAGTATCGCCTGCACGCCGGCAACGATGACGTTGCCGACCACTGCGGCCCACAGGAGGTCGTCGGTGCGTGCGATCAGTTCAGTCGTCACGTCCGGGTCGAACGGAGCGGCTGTTCGAACCCAGTTGACGAACTGCTCTCCATCCCGTAAGAGATAGAAGAAGGTGAAGAGGAAGATCACGGTTTCGACGACGAACGCCGGGATACCGCCGACGATCTCGACAATACTCCCCAGAAGTCCCCGAATACCGGTTTCGATTGCGCCGGATAGCGGTTCGATGAGAGTCGAGAGGTCGGCCTGTGTTCCGAACAACTCCTGAAAGTACGCTTCGACAGTTGCGATGTCGGGGAGTTCGGCTCCCTGTGCCAGCGCGGCTCCTTGGTCGACCGCGACGCTGACTATCAACAGGAGAGGAACGAGAACGACGACGACCGTGATAAGTATCGTTACGACCGCTCCGATTGTCGCACCCCATCGGCGCGAGAGTCGGTCGTTTATCGGTTCGACGAGATATGCCATTAATCCGCCAAATAGGATAGCCTGGAAAAAGGGCAACACGAGGACGATCGTGAGCGTGCCGACGACTAAGAGAAGAAGCCGGAGGGCGGTCGTCGAGGACAGGTCGTCACCTTCGGTCATGGTCGGTTGTCACTGTCTCCTCCCAGTTGACGCTGCCATTGACCCAGTCCCGATGGTGGCGTCACAAGTGAGAACAAAGTCGACGAGACCGCGTTGCACGACGCGTGATTGGTCGGTCGGCGTGATCCTTCCCTGGTCCTCCCTGCAGGTTTCTCCCTCTGCATCCCCCAATCCCAACAGTCTGACAATCCCGGTGATAATAGACCTTGCGTCGACGGCTTGCCCGCTGGGGCGGGTAATCACTGTTTCTCCAACTGTCCCTCGAAGGCAAGGCAATCCTATACTAAGAGACGTTATTTCCGCTGGTGAGGAAGATCACCACGAGAGGGAAGCGTTCCGGGCGTTCCAACCCGTCTCCGATTCGCGATTAGATTCACCATTAGGTTTTCACGAAGCCGCCATCGACATTGGCACAAACAACCTCTTCGTGTGTTCCACAGCGACTAGTTTCCTGCGTAAAATTCTCAAGTTGCCACTGTGGAGTCGGATAGCCGACCCCAACGGAGGAGTCCTCGCGCTTCAGCGCGGGAGAATGGTACGTCAGCGGACCTCTGCTCTCGCTGGTTCACGAGTCGTGGTGCGGCGATCTTTCACCCATCCGCCAACGGCCAGCAATAGCACCCGGGATCGCTGCTAGGAGCAGGATAAAGAGGCCGAACGAGAACCCTACAATGGCCGGAACAAGACCGGCAAAGAGGACGCCGAATATCGCCCACACAATGAGGAGCACGACACTCCCGATGATGGTGGCGAGTCCGCCGTGTATCGCACCACGTCCCGCACCGACGACCATGTAGCCGGCGACGACGCCTCCCATGAGTCCGGGTATTGCATACACGAGTGTCGTTAACTGTGTAAGGGGAACGAGCCAAACGATGAGTAGTCCGAGACGAACGCGGTCGCGAATCCGGTGAGTACTGCTCTCCAATTGATGTCCATGATCATCTGATTATAGGCGCTCCATCATGTTAAATATTCTATAAAAATGTCTGACCCATCCGAGGTTTACGTTTCCTCTTTTTTCCTTCACACAGCCACACATTTGGCTACAGATTGAGACTATCTGTGGACATTCGAAT
>NZ_MEIH01000294.1:0-36989 GCF_001723155.1 Haladaptatus sp. W1 | reverse complement strand
AGAAGGTGAAGAGGAAGATCACGTTTCGACGACGAACGCCGGATACCGCCGACGATCTCGACAATACTCCCCAGAATCCCCGAATACGGTTTCGATTGCGCCGGATAGCGGTTCGATGAGAGTCGAGAGGTCGCCTGTGTTCCGAACAACTCTGAAAGTACGCTTCGACAGTTGCGATGTCGGGAGTTCGGCTCCCTGTGCCAGCGCGGCTCCTTGGTCGACCGCGACGCTGACTATCAACAGGAGAGGAACGAGAACGACGACGACCGTGATAAGTATCGTTACGACCGCTCCGATTGTCGCACCCCATCGGCGCGAGAGTCGGTCGTTTATCGGTTCGACGAGATATGCCATTAATCCGCCAAATAGGATAGCCTGGAAAAAGGGCAACACGAGGACGATCGTGAGCGTGCCGACGACTAAGAGAAGAAGCCGGAGGGCGGTCGTCGAGGACAGGTCGTCACCTTCGGTCATGGTCGGTTGTCACTGTCTCCTCCCAGTTGACGCTGCCATTGACCCAGTCCCGATGGTGGCGTCACAAGTGAGAACAAAGTCGACGAGACCGCGTTGCACGACGCGTGATTGGTCGGTCGGCGTGATCCTTCCCTGGTCCTCCCTGCAGGTTTCTCCCTCTGCATCCCCCAATCCCAACAGTCTGACAATCCCGGTGATAATAGACCTTGCGTCGACGGCTTGCCCGCTGGGGCGGGTAATCACTGTTTCTCCAACTGTCCCTCGAAGGCAAGGCAATCCTATACTAAGAGACGTTATTTCCGCTGGTGAGGAAGATCACCACGAGAGGGAAGCGTTCCGGGCGTTCCAACCCGTCTCCGATTCGCGATTAGATTCACCATTAGGTTTTCACGAAGCCGCCATCGACATTGGCACAAACAACCTCTTCGTGTGTTCCACAGCGACTAGTTTCCTGCGTAAAATTCTCAAGTTGCCACTGTGGAGTCGGATAGCCGACCCCAACGGAGGAGTCCTCGCGCTTCAGCGCGGGGAGAATGGTACGTCAGCGGACCTCTGCTCTCGCTGGTTCACGAGTCGTGGTGCGGCGATCTTTCACCCATCCGCCAACGGCGCCAGCAATAGCACCCGGGATCGCTGCTAGGAGCAGGATAAAGAGGCCGAACGAGAACCCTACAATGGCCGGAACAAGACCGGCAAAGAGGACGCCGAATATCGCCCACACAATGAGGAGCACGACACTCCCGATGATGGTGGCGAGTCCGCCGTGTATCGCACCACGTCCCGCACCGACGACCATGTAGCCGGCGACGACGCCTCCCATGAGTCCGGGTATTGCATACACGAGTGTCGTTAACTGTGTAAGGGGAACGAGCCAAACGATGAGTAGTCCGAGGACGAACGCGGTCGCGAATCCGGTGAGTACTGCTCTCCAATTGATGTCCATGATCATCTGATTATAGGCGCTCCATCATGTTAAATATTCTATAAAAATGTCTGACCCATCCGAGGTTTACGTTTCCTCTTTTTTCCTTCACACAGCCACACATTTGGCTACAGATTGAGACTATCTGTGGACATTCGAATAATCAGCCACTAAATTCCTGTGTGAGAAGCGATTCGGTACTAATTTGTCAATCGGAACGTCGGCAATATGGTAACTATCTATGCGTGTGGACTCCCCACCAGAACCCCTTTACACGTTGAGAATGTGGCCTCCTATTCGGGATTGATGCAAAGCAGTATCCAGAAGTTCGTCCTCCAACCCGGGGTGCGGAACCCACTACCTGAACTCGTCGTCGCCTTCCTCTGAGTGGTTGACTACCCGGTCTTGGGTCGTGAGTTGTATCGGCTGGTCGCCGTCCAACTCGTCGGCGCTGTACATCTTCCACCGTTTCAAGACATAGAGTGCGGCTTTAGCCGGTTGGACAGATCATCAGCCCTCACTATGTCACTTACGGCAAACCTCGTACTTGCCCCAGCATCAATGCAAGGACCACGATTTCACCCCAACAATCTTGTTGTTCAACCACGAGCATCGAATGACTGTTGTCTCCTGAATTGAATCTCGGTCGATAGTAAAACAACCGTCTGGAAAATCACAAAAAGAACAGTATGAATCGGGGGATGCATCTGATACAGACGTTACAACACAGCATTCCGCCCGTTTTTATACCAATCTTCATTATCATCACGATTCTCGGGAGCTTAGGATTCATTCTCCCAGGTATTCTTCTTCTCTATTGGCGATGGGACGCCGACCGAGCACTATTCGTTGGAAGCGCTGTTCTCGGTGGAATTGGTATTACTCTTACACTCAAGAACCTGTTTGCACTTCCCCGCCCACCGATTTCATATCACTTGGTATATGTGACTGGGTATGGATTCCCAAGTCAGCACGCAATTGACTCGACAGTTACCTATGGGGCCCTTGCAAGCGTTGTTCGAAGGGGGACGCGATGGCAGCGTGGTTTCGTGGCAGGACTCGTGATTGGACTCGTTGCCCTCTCTCGTGTGATTCTGGGGGTACACTATGTGACCGATGTAATAGCAGGGATTCTAGTTGGACTCGAATACCTCGTTATCGTCGTGGTCGTTCTTGATCGAAATATCCGACGATGTCTCTTCCTTGCAATCATTCCTGCGATTGCCGCCGTAATTGTGACTGATGGGTCTTGGAAGAGTGTAATCCTGCTCAGTAGCGTGGCGATTAGTATACTGTGGTGGTATCACACGAGAGCCCAGTAGACTTCAAAGACCGAGTGATCTATTTTGCTATAGTCACCCATATTTTGCGGTTCGCCCGTTCGAGAACCGGACATAGCACAGAGATTCAGTTTCATCGTCCAACTCAAAAATAAGGGTAATCACGGCTGGTAGTGGTCACCAACATAAAACTGAACTGACTGGGGCAGGACCCCGATTGTGAGGTGCTTCCGCTTGATGAGTTCTCCATCGAGGCTAAACAGTGTCGGGACGGGGGCTTCGATCTCCAGTTCGGAAGTCTGTACTCGGAGCAGATAGGGCGTGTCGAATTTCGTCGCAGATGGTTCCGCTCGACGAAGCGTACGTAACACCGAGGGACGCTTGACAACGACTACCTCGAGCAGTCCATCCTCCATCGATGCTTGTCGAGATATCACTCCCGGAAATCGCCGACTGTTGCCTGTCAGTACCATCACCGCTGTGCCGGTCCAGATCGGATTGTCACTAGAACCAACACGAACGCGTAATGCGGGAAGCGAGTCAGCACCGAGACCGTGCAGTGCATCGAGAGCCGACGGAATCGCTCCGAGACCGTAGGCTGCAATGCCGAAAAAGTGCTTCATCTCGTGCGTGGTGTGGGCACTCAGTGTCGCGGGGAACCCACTAACACAGGTTTTGAGGAACAGATGGTTGTTTGCCGTTCCGAGGTCAAGTGATCGAACCTGCTCGGAGTCCAGCACATCGAACGCATCTTGGATAGTGGTAATACCAATGTCCTTCGCGAATCCGTTTCCAGTTCCTGTTGGGATCACTCCCAGGCGACTTGTGGCGAGCCCCCTTTCGGCGTCAACACCGCGGACAACCTCGTTGACAGTCCCATCGCCTCCACAAGCCACAACGACATTGGCCTCCTCGAGTACAGCTCGACGGGCGAGTTCGAATGCATCTCTTGGTTTCGTTGTATCGTGTATCTCGTATTCCTGGTCGAGTGCAATTTCGCGAGCCTGAGTGGTCAATTGGCGATTGCCACTGGCCGGATTGTTCACCAGGACGCGGTGCATATGGTGTTGAAGGCGAGAGAAGAGTAAAGCCCTAGCGCTGACTACGGTGACTGTGTACGCCGTCGATTTTCACACGCACGTCGGATTTCTCCATGCGTTTCCTGGGTCCCCGACACCACTGGATCCGGTTGGTCTCCACTTGCTGGGAGCGATGGCTCGGTATCGTGGGATGGATGCAATCGTGGTGACGAACCATGACTTCTATCGTGAGTTGGGTGACCGTGTCTTCGGCGTTCGAATCCTCCCGGGAATCGAGATATCGACTACACGAGGTCACGTGCTCGTCATCGGGCCTGACCCACCATCCCAGACGGACCCTGGAGTACTCACACCAGAAGAAGTGGTAGATCTGGCCCATGACCGGGAATGTGTCGCGGTCATTCCGCATCCGTTCCGAAATAGTACCGTCAGGGAGGTGGACGCTCCCTTCGATGCAGTTGAGATAAATGGGAAACAGCCGAGATTTCGCCCACGTGTTGAAGCGATCGCTCGTGACCGAGAAATTCCGCTCGTCAGTGGAAGCGACGCTCATTTCCCATTCGAAACTGGCCATGCATACACACTTGTCGACAGTGACGAACTAACGCCAGTTGCGATCGTGGATGCGATCCGAGAGGGCCGAGTACAACCGGAGATTCACGAAACCTGGTTCACTCAACTCGTTCGCCGGGTATACGCTCGGCTTCACCGATTCCGGAATCATATCGATCCGTCCGTATCTTCTGAGTGAGGGACGGTGGGGGCAACCGGGTCTTTTGACAATTTCCTACAGCGACGAGAAGAGTGGGATGTCGGCTTCTTGTTTTCAGAACCATTATCCGGCGACGATTACGCGCCACTACTCATTTAGTGACCGCTACCGGTTGCATCTCCCCCGGCCGTAGTGTCGTCGCGATGGTCATCTGTCTCTTGGATCGTTGTCGGATCGATATTGTGGCCAGACATGGGTTCCTCGCCACGAAGTTGTGGGACGGCGACCTGAAGAAACTGGACAACGATGACCATCAGCAGTGGACCGAGGAAGATGCCGTACCACCCGAACAGGATCGGGCCGAGCAAATAGGCGAACATGACGAGTGAGAGGTGGAACATCTTTCCCGAGAGGTACGGTCGGATGTAGGTTCGGACGACGTTATCGAACGCTAGTGCCATAAACAGGAAGAAGACAAATGGATACCAGATGAACGTCGGGTCACGCTGGATCGCTCCGACCGCGAGAATCGCGGCGATACCGAGATAGATGATGGATCGACCGACCACCGGCACGAGCGTGAAGATACCCGTGACGACCGCCAGCAGTATCGTCGCGGGAATGAGGAGATTTCCTGGTGCGAAGAGATTGAACACGTTGTAGATGATGGCGGTCAGGACCATAATGGCAAAAATGGTCAGTGTGTACCCGAAATACACGGAGTTCAGTCCCTCATCGACCGCTTCGAGATAGCTGATAGACAGTGCGTCGTCTCCGAGCACATACTTTTTCCCCCATCGTGCGAGGCGCTGATCCTCACTCAGCAGGAAGAATGCGAACAACACCGAGAGAAACATCATGGAGAGACTGGCCGCAGTACCCCCAACGATAGCCTGCACATCGGCGATCACCGATTGCACTGATGGATCTTGGAGTGTTGTCGTTGCTGCTTTGACCAACTGATCAGGATCGTTCGGTATCGTCCCGACGTTGACCGGTGATTGTGCGAGAAATTGCGTCGCCATGTCGGAGCTTGCGAAAGCGGCGAGTTGTCCGATCGCAACGGCGAGAAACACGCCGAGGAAAATCACAACTGGGACGACGATGAGGAGCAGTGAGACTGCGGGAGAGAAGCCCCCGAGTCGGGGTCGAAGCCGCCGGTTGATTGGGCGAGCGACATAATAAACGAACAATCCGAGGACGACCCATGGTAGAAACGTGAACACGACGGCGGCAATGATGCCAAACACTATCAGACCAGCAATCCACCACTTCAGATCTGGTCGCACGATACGGATTCGCGTCGCTTCCAGATTTCCCCCTTCCCCAACCATATACTACCATACACTATTGAGGGAGTTAGCGTTGTCGTTGGAAATGGAGATATCGTCTGAGTATGGGAGAATTATCGCAAGTAGGGTGGCGATATAGGGCCTGAATTCAGGAAATGAAGATTCAGACATTATGTCAGCATATGTTAGTAGTCGATATTTCAAATCCTATCTCTGCGCTCACCTCACTCGGCCGACTGGATCTCGGGGAACTGATCGCTCCTGTTGCGAATTGGCTCGCGCGGTTGATGGAGCGATTTGACAGCAGTTTTATCTGCACTGAACAACCTAGACGCTCGACCCAGACGAGGAATCACCACTTGAGAGAACGGCGTTAAGACAGGCACCGAGGAGGATGAGCAGACCAACGAAGTAGAGCCAGAGAATGAAAATGATGAAGGTACCGAACACTCCGAACACGGAGACATTCGAGAAGTACTGCGTGTAGATTCCAAACCCGAACTCAAGAACAATCCACCCGCTGGCTGTGAGCACTGTCCCTGGGAGGGCATCCCAAACCCGATGTGGAATTGGGGGAAGGAGATAATACAGTGGAAACAACATGAGACAGAGGAAAATGAACTGTTCAAGCTTCCCTATTTCGCCGAATAAAGGCAATTGCGCCTGAAACATTGCAGCAGGGAGCGAGACAGCGAGCTGAATTACGACCGAAATGATCAGCGCGACGATGACGATGCCCCGTTTCGGATCGAAGTGATTGGGCTGCCTTCGAATGGGACATCGTATATCTGTGAAAACGCGAACACTAGACTCCGAAAGATCTTCAGGCCGCTCCAGAACAGGAGACCGATACCAAGGAGTGAGGCTTCTGAATGTGCCGCCGGGTAGATGAGCGCGTCTCGGACAAGTTCCTGGCCATCCGAAGTGAGAATTCCGGTGAGTGCCACCTGTTGGAGGACAGTCCGGGCCAGTTCTTCGCCCGCAATCGTGGAGACAACCAAAAAGATCAACAGTAATAGCGGGAGTATCGAGACGAAGGTGTAGTATGCGAAGCTAGCGGCCAAGAAACCAAGTTCGTTCTCACGGATGAGCGCGATGAACTGCCGAGCGGTACTTTCTACGTCCATGCTAGTTCTGATTTGTCCTCTTGCATCTGTGGACTATGACAGAGCGACTCACCAACGGTACAACCGTACCTGTTGGATAGATGATGTGGTACATCGTCATTCGCCTTAATTCTGCTAGCGGGCTGCCAATCCCTGATTAGGGTTGAGCGGCGAGTGGTTCGCAGACAGATACCACATCGAAAAATAGTTTCATTCCATCAATCAATATCATTTGCCATTTTATCGGTATCGACATCAGTTGTTGCTGGCACTATTAACTCTCGCAACAGCGTTTCCGCAGCGGCACCCTATCGCTGGTCGTCACTGGCCCGCTCCGGATTGGGTTCCCGGCCACCGCCCACAGTGCAGTGGACGTCCTGTTCAGCCTAAACTTGCTCGCCATAGGTCTCTCTCCCGCGGAACTCGCGATCTCGCTAATAGTATTCTTATCCACCATGAATCTTCTCGCCGAATGAATCGAGTGAGCAGTAAATCCGTACCACGGATTGCGCATGGATCGATTCGGGGGTCCCGGTGTGGTTGCACTTCCGCTTATCAGTTTATCCGGTAGAAGATACGCTCCATGCTGTATAGAGAGCGTAATTGCGCTTATCACTGTCGAGAGACGCTCTCTCCGCCCGAATCGTCGAAGACATTTGTTTAACCTATAGGTTTAATATTGGGCGTGCTATACATTCAACTGGATGGTTGAACAACAGCTGGACGACCAGGAACTCGACGTGATTTTCAAGGCATTAGCCCATCCGATTCGCCGAGAGATCCTCGAACAACTCGCCGATGGCCCCGAAAGCGTCGGCGAGATCGCCGAACCACACGACGTCTCGTTGGCAGCAGTCTCCAAGCACTTGCATGTGTTGGAAGATGCAGGCTTACTCGATATCGAGAAGGACGGCCGGGTTCGACGATGTCACCTTGATGCCGCACCGCTGAGTGAAGCCTTTGGATGGCTGACCCGGTACCGCGTGCTCTGGGAAGACCGCTTCGACGCGTTGTCCGACCATCTGGAGCAGGAAGACCGATGACAGACAATACTGACAACGAAAGAGAATCGCAGGAAGAGGCCACCACAAATGAAGTCCGAAGTATTACCGTCACCCGTGTGATCGAAGCTTCACCGGAGAGAGTCTATGAAGCCTTCGTCGATCCCGACGAACTCGCCGCGTGGCTCCCGCCAGAGGGCTTCTCCTGCGAGGTTCATGAGTCCGACGCCACGGAGGGCGGCACCTTCCGCATGTCGTTCACTGCCGATATCGAGGAGTTTGAGCCATACGCTCACACATTCCACGGGACATACGAGGAGCTGTCCCCTGGCGAGCGGGTCGTCTACACCGAGGAATTCGAGTCCGACGACCCGGGAATGGCCGGCGAGATGACGACCACGGTCACCCTCGAGAAGGTCTCCGGCGGGACCGAAGTCACTGCTCACCAAGCAGGAATTCCCGAAAACATCCCACCCCAGGACGCCAACGAAGGATGGAACGATTCGCTTGGGAACCTTGCGGAACTGGTCGAGAGGGCGTAAGATGATCGAAACCAACGAGACGAGTCTGACGATTCGGCGAACGTTCGACGCCGCACGCGAGCGTGTCTGGACAGCACTGACCAACCCGGAAGCGGTCGACCAGTGGTGGGGTCCGAACGGGTTCAATACCACGACGGACGAGATGGATGTGCAACCTGGTGGAGTCTGGCGATTCCTGATGACCGGTCCCGACGGCCAGGAGTACCCGAACCTGATTGTCTACAACGAGATCGCGGAACCGGAGCGCCTGGCCTACACTCACGGCTCGCCCGACAATCCTGAGCAGTTCCGAGTGACGATCACTCTCGACGATGTCGGGGACGCCGAGACCGAGCTCGCCATGGAGATGCGCTTCTCATCGGCGGGAGATCTTGACGAAGCCCTCGAGTACGGGGCGGATGAAGGCGCTAGACAGACCCTAGACCGGCTTGCCGACCACCTAGTGGCAAAGTAATCGATAGGGCCAATGACTGACAACAAACCCGACGCCCAACCGATCGAAGAAGAGACTACCGAACTGAGAATCACGCGGACGATCGACACTCCGCGAGCGCGCATCTGGAACGCGTGGACCGATCCAGAGCAAGTGGCGAAGTGGTGGGGGCCGAACGGGTTCACCAACACGGTCCACGAGATGAACGTGCGGCCGGGCGGCGTCTGGCGGTTCGTCATGCACAGTCCCGACGGTGCAGATATTCATAACGAGTTCGTCTACGACGAGATCGTAGAACCCGAGCGTCTGGTCTACACTCACCCCCCCACTGAAGCGAACGACTTTCTGCGGTTTCAGGTGACGGTGACCTTCGACAATGGAGTCGACGGCGGGACGGATCTTACGTTCCGGATGGATTTCGATTCCGCTTCAGATCGGAAGACGTTGGAGAAATTCAACGGTGTCGAAGCGGCGAAGCAGACCTTGGACTGTCTCGCAGGGTTCCTAGCGAACGACGGAGCCGGGGGTGTGAAGTAGCATGAGCGCCGTTTTCGTGGACATGTCAATGTCGCTCGATGGGTTCATCACCGGGCCAAATGATAGTCGGGAGAATCCTCTGGGCGAGGGAGGCGAGCGGCTTCACGAGTGGGTATTCGATCTGGCGAGCTGGCGCGAGCAGCAGGGACTCGACGGCGGGAAGACCAACCGGGACGACGAAATCGTGGCCGAGTCCATTGAGCGGATCGGCGCCCACGTGATGGGCCGACGGATGTTCGACAACGATGGTGGGCCGTGGGGAGACGAACCCTTCGAGGGTTACTGGGGCGAGACCCCACCCTTTCACGGCCCAGTGTTCGTCCTCACGCACCACGCTCGTGAACCACTCGAGATGGACGGCGGGACGACGTTCCACTTCGTCACGGACGGGACCGAAGCGGCCCTGGAGCGAGCCGAGGCGGCGGCCGGCGACCGCGATGTCCGGATCTCGGGCGGGGCGGACGTCGTCCGCCAATGCATAGAGGCCGGACTCGTCGACGAGATCCAGCTTCAGCTCGTGCCCGTCCTCCTCGGTGACGGCATCCGACTGTTCGAACACCTCGCCGACGGGCCGATCGAACTGGAACGAACGAGGGTGGTAGAATCACCTGACGTGACGCACCTTCGATTCCGAGTCAAAACTGACACGGCGAACGAATAGGAGAAAATCCGATGACGATTCTCAAAATAAATCGTTCCTCTTCATTGTCTCTGGAATGAGGAGGTAGGCAAGCTTTGGGCGGAGCTATAGCGTGATACCAAATTGCAGAAATCGAAGCGAGGAAGCGGCTAATCGCGTGAATGGATGAAATATGCTTCACCGAGGGCGGCGACTTGGTCATTTCCACTTCTCATTACAATTTCAGGCGGAAGGAAAACACCATTGAACTCCGCAGTCAACGCTCGGCCGCAATTCCGATATACTGACCGAGTTCAGTCGCGACACGCTCAGTGAGTGCCGAATCAAGTGTTCCCTGGTGACGATCGAAATCTGCGAATTTAATGGTTGTACAGTACCAGGGAGAGACATAACTTTGCTGTGCGGTCCCGCCAGATGCCCAATCAGTATGGGTAATTTGAATCCCTTCTTCATGAGGTGTCGTTGTTAGGCCAACCGCAATACATTCTTCAGTACCGAATGGATGTGAATCGTCACTGAGAACGAGCCAGGGACGGTAGATATCGCCATCTTTGAACAGCGCAGGACCCCACCATACTTCACCGCGAGCTGCTGATGGCATTTAGTTGTCCTCTGATTCGGAGTCCTCGGTTGGATTCCACTCGTTGGGATCTTCTGCTCCAAAGCGATCTGTCATTGCTCGGGCGGTCGAGCGCGTCGATGTGTATGTTGCGAGTGCGTCATCATCACCGAGTGCCCAGTAGTGGCCACGGTGACGAACAAGATCACGATCTTCTAATCGACCGAGGACGGCGCTAATGCTGTTTCGAAGCACTCCGGTTTCGTCAGCGATTTCTGCAGGGGTAAACGCTTGTTCGGGATGGGCCGCGAGAAACGACAATACTTGTTCAGCATTCGTCCCGCGGTGCTTGAGGTCGTTCTCTGAGGAAGCTTCAAATGTATCTATGTCAATGGGCATGTGTACCTATTTGTACTCAAGTGATATAAGTGTACGTTCTGTACGCAGTGTACGAGTCGACTGAATCGCCACTTCGAATTACCGGTTCCGATAGAGAATCAATGTGTGTTGGTGGCACAGGTTTTGTGTGTCTTTCGGGCCAGTAACTTGTCGTCTTCCCACTGCCGCTTAGGAGGTTAAGCGGCAGGTGATCACCTCTTTGCCGACTGCAGAGCATACATTCCATAATACCTGCTCGTTTGCAAGGCCAGCTATGTGTCGGCCGGAAGTGTCAAATATTTTTTTGTGTCATCGAAATAATTATCACCGTTCTTCATGCTAGTACATCACAATGAATTACTCTCGACGTGTGTTCCTCGCCACCGCTTCAACGGTTCTCACGGCCTCGATAGCCGGGTGTACCAGCGGTTTCGGTTTACTCAGCCAAGATAGCAGTCCCCAACGAAATTCTGAGTCTGCTGGAAACCCGCCTCCGGCTGCTCGATTACGGATGAGAGCAGTCGATGACAAAGACATCGGTGGATGGCATCCCCTATCTATGCGAGAGAATTCAGAGAAGGGCCGGCGGGTCATCAAGCGGGCCGTACAAAACGGGTCGACGATGGTTGACGACCAATCACCGCCAATCTGGGAAGATAGTAGACCATGGGTGTGCGACGGCGGTGTGTATCAATTCTCGTATGAAGTACGAAACGAACGCCCGGCGACTCGTTACTTCTGGGATCTTACTCCTGTACAACAAGCTGACCAGGATAACATCGTGCAGTTTGATGAGCTTCCGCGTCTCGATCGCGAGAAGTTTCGGTTAGTTGGGCTTGGAGACGATGCTGTGGATGAAGAGACACCACTTGATGTTGGGATGACATTCGTCTATGCGAATGCTGATCGAAATCAATCAGCACTCGTACCGACTCCTGATCGGCCGGTTATTGAATGGAAGACTGGCTCACGCGCACGGTTCTCGATTACCGACTCGAACTCCAAAAACGCGACGCTCAAAACGTACCAATATACGGCGCATCAACTGGCACCGACCGTCGAAGCGTATGGTCAGCAGCTCCGCACCCGATACACGTTCGAACTTTCGGGGCTCTCTGATGCTGAGCGCAACCTCGTAGAGAAATCTATCGGGAGATATGGATATAACATCGAACGGGGTGGAACGCCTTCTGATGCGTTCTGGTCTCTGATCGAAATCTTCCAGCAGCACGAGGCGGTCGTTGATGGGAAGGAGGGTGTGACTGGGGACTATCTCACCACATACGATGGGCAAGTCTATTGGGTTGAATTGGTAAATGGAACGACTTTTGGAGGCGAAAAACGACGACGGAGCAGTAGAATAGCGGGGTCTCATCACTCCAAATGAGGCTACTAAACGGAGCTGTATCATTTGTACTACGAACTGCGCATAGATCTCGTTAGGGGTACCGGGGGTTGGTTACTTCCGCTTATGGCCCTAATGGGAAGTTATGGGGCAGAGGCAGAAAACCCAAAATTCAACGCCGAGACAGAGTGAAGCTATCGAATTCGAATTTATAAATTCCATAGTGCGATATGAAATTGGAGGTGAGTCGTCCGAGCCGTCCCACCGAACGACAACGGTGCAAGTCCGTGTGCGGACAAGAGATTACTCGGAGAGATGGAACGAAACGGACGTTTTCGAGCTTGGTCCACGAAACCGGTTAGCCGAGGAGGTTGTTGAGGCTCATACCGACGAAGAGAAATATGACGACCTCGCTGACGACCCACGAGTTACCGTTCATCCACTCCCGAGCCTTCGGCAGGAAGGCTTCGGCCCGTTCACCGAACGCGAGCAGGACGAGCGACGGAAACGCCAAAATCAGCAGGGTAACGACGATGAATCCGAACGAATCCGTGAGCGGGAGGCCGTTCGAGGCGAGATAGGACCCGACGGCGACCGAGGTGAAGATGTCGGTCGGAAAGAAGCCGAGCAACAGGAAACCGAGTCGGAACGAGAACCGCGGGCTCGCGGACGTCAACTTCCCCATCCATTTCGGGGGTTCTGACTCCTCCCGCGTCAGGTAGGTGTGCACCATGGCGGCGAGGAGGAGGACGAGAACAATGGCCGAGAGCGCGGTATTCGAACCCTGTTGACGGTTCGCCCCGATACCGAGAAAATACGTGAGCGAAACGAGGAGGGTGATAGAGAGCGCCGCGCCGAAGACGAACGCGGCGGAGTTCCGCCGCCAGTTCTCGCTCGTGGCGAGGAAAATCGCACTGAGAAATTGGGGGCCAGCGATCATGACGAACGCTAGCGGGAGCACTTGGAGGAGGCTCACCGCTCCGCCTCCCCGTTGAAACGGAGATACCGTATCGATACTGGGCGCTCACGTCGGCGTCCGTTCCCCCACCCACCGTGCGGCTTTGAACCAGTCATGTCGCTCCACCTGAACCACGACCGCGTGTGATAGCCGAGTCGTGTCGTTCAACATACGTAGGTCGTCTAACATGATACCAGTTGTGGTGGCGCATCCCAAGAAGGGGCCGGTAACCGCCACCGACGGCAGAGCTAACATCGTCCGAGGTGTATGTCACAATATGGCAGGGAGTGTGGGGGATTCGGAAGCGATGCGAGTTCGTATCGTGCGGCCGGGGATGAAGTGGTGGGTCCTCGGCTTGATAGTGTTCGGCATCATCGCCGCCGTGGCGTACGTGTTTCTCCCGTGGGTCGTGTTCGGTCTGTTCGTCTACTACGTCGCGCGGCCGATAAACCGGTACCTCGGCCGGCGAATCAAAGGGAAGAACCTCTCAGCGGCGTTGTCGCTGGTGCTCATCGTCGTCCCCGTGGTGCTCTTTTTGGGTGTCTTCTTCTCCATCGCCATCGGGCAGTTGGCCGCCTTTGCGAACACGGATGCGGCGACGCGACTCTTCGGGGAATTGCCGACAACCACGATTCCGAACGACCCGAACCAGTTGCTCGACACGGCGACCACGACGCTCCAGAAGCCGTCGGTGCAGTCGGCGCTTACCGCCGCGCAAGCCTTCGTCGGGGGCATCGCGTCAAGCGTCTTCATGTTGTTTCTCTCACTGTTGCTGGGCTTTTTCCTCCTCGTTGAGGACGAACGCCTCGCTCGGTGGGGGAAAGAACAACTACTCGGGGACGACCAGGAGTTCACCGACTACCTCGAAGCGGTCGATGCGGGCCTGAACTCCATTTACTTCGGCTACACGCTGACCATCTTCGTCATCATGATACTGACCGCAGTTATCTACAACCTCTTCAACCTTTTCGCACCCGGAAGCCTGCTCATTCCGGCGACAATACTCCTCGCGGTCATCACGGGCATCTTCACGCTCGTCCCGCTGGTCGGCAGGTCCGTCGTCTACTTCGCCATCGCGGCGTTCCTCGCGCTGGGGGCGATTCAGCGCGACCCGAACGCACTCTGGTATCCGTTCGTGTTCTTCCTGTTCATGACGCTTGCGTTCGACAACGTGGTTCGAACCTACATCCGGCCATACCTCTCGGGAAAGATGTTTCACCTCTCACTGGTCATGTTCGCCTATCTGCTCGGCCCAATCTTGTTTGGGTGGTACGGCATCTTCCTCGGCCCGCTCCTGATGGTCGTCATCGTCCAGTTCTTCCAAGTGGCCGTTCCGCAACTTCGCGGCAAGGAACCGACCACTCCTCTCGACATCGGGCCGACGACGACCCGCGAGACGGACGAAGGGGCCGACGACGCGAGGCGTGGAGGCGAAGCAACCGACGGCGGCGAAGATACCCGGAGTCAGTCCTGAAAGCCCGGCGGCGCTATCGGCTCGATGTCGAGCGTTTCGAGGTGGTCGTCGAAGAAGTCGCGGCGGCGACGGAGCTGCTCGGGGGAGTGTGAGTCGGAGCCGACCGTGAACGGAACGTCGTACTCCTGGAGAATCGTGAAAAATCGCTCCGCGGGATGGACGATACCCGCGTCGGTCAGGGCGCGACCGGCGTTGATTTCGGGGACGGTTCGAGACGACGCGAACGTCCGGGCGAGCCGTCGATAGTGGTCGTCCGTCGCGCGGCCGCGGAGTCCGGGGGTCCGCTCTATCAGGTCGGGATGGGCGGCGATGTCGAACAACTCGGACTCGACGAGGGCGGAGAGGGTCTCGAAATAGCGGTCCACGATACCGTCCAACTCGTCGTCGGACATGTTCTCGAAGTTGGAGGGGACCTGCACATTCATCTCGGCGATGTCGTGGACGCTGCCGATGGTGTAATCGAAGTCGGCGCGCTCGAAGAAGTGGCGTATCTCGGCCTCGTCGCGGGGGTCGTAGTCCATTTCGACGGCATCGTAAATATCGACGTCGGCATCCTCGCGCAACGATTCGATGGCGCGCCGACGGCGTTCGTAGGTGACGTCCAGATTGAACCCCCTCGCCGCGCGGATGTCCTTCGTGTACTCGCGCGAGGAAACTGTACAATGGTCGGTGACCCCGATTCCGTCGAGGCCCGCCTCCTCGGCGGCGCGGACCATCCGGGAGAGGAACGTCCCGTCGGAGTAATTCGAGTGAGTGTGAAAATCTCGCATTCGGTGAAAACGTGGACGAGGACGGGTATAAAATCCGCTGGCGATGTCGGTGGAAGTGTCGCTGGGGTCGATAGGTGTCAGTTAACTTCAGTTGTTATTAGTAGGTATTAGTGGATATCAGTGTATGAAACCGGGTGTCAGTGGTAGCAGTGGAAGTCAGTGGGTCGAAGTCGGAAACGTCATGCCAAAACCGGACGAGGTGAGCGCATGACGACGATCTACTTCGTCCGTCACGCTCACTCGCCGTGGGTCCCGAACCGCGAGGCGGAACGCCCGCTTTCCGAGCGTGGACGTCGAGATGCGGAGCGCGTCGCGGCGCTGCTCGGCGAGGAGGACATCGACGCCGTGGTTTCGAGTCCGTTCGTCCGCGCCCGGCAGACGGTCCGCCCGATAGCCGACAAGAACGGACTTCCGGTCGTCGAGGAAGCGGGGTTCCGCGAACGGCGGTTGACCGACGGTCCCGTCGAAACCATCGGGGAGACGTTCGAGAGCGCCATCGAGCGGGTCTGGTCGGACTGGACGTTTTCGTTTCCGACGGCGAATCGAACGAGGAAGCACAGACCCGCGGCCTCGCGGCGGTCGGACGGACCGTGGACCGCCATACGGGCGAATCTGTGGTCGTCGGCACGCACGGAAACCTCCTCACGCTCGTCCTGAACGCGTACGACGACCGGTTCGACGTCGATTTCTGGCGGGACGAGTTGACGACCCCCGACGTGTACGAAGTCGAGTTCGCGGACGAAAGTCGGAGCGACCCGGTTGGTATCACCGGACTATACGAGTGAGAGGCGACCGCGGGTGAGGAGTGACTGCGGCTGAGAAATGACCGCGGAGAAAACATCAATCCTCCAACTAGTACGCGAGGCGAACGATGCGGACGGTTTTTCCGTCCTCCGTCGGTAGGTTCATCCAATGCGTACCCGAACGGTGGCGGTCGTCGCGGTCCTCCTCTTCTCCCTCGTCGGTGCTGGGGCGTACGCCGTCATGCAGCCGAATCAGCGGGGCCAACTGGCGGAAAAGTGGGTCTCCGATACCTCGCGGAACACGGTCGGGAATCATCACGTTCCGGCGGTCGCGGAAATCAACGGGTCGAAGCGAATCGTCGTCTCGGTCAACGTCGAGCAGAACGACGGCAAGTGCTCGCTCGTGGAGATGGACGCGAACGGGACGAAAGGGTGGCAGGAGGAGATGCCGACGGAGACCTGTAACATCCACGGCTACGGCGACCCCATCTTCGCGGACTACGATGGCGACGGCACCCAAGACGTGCTGGTCGCGACGACCGAGGACAAAGTGCTCGGATTCACCTCGGCGGGGAAACAGGAGTTCGCGGGGAACCTCTCGTGGTGGGGCTACACCAAACCCATCGTGACCGACTTCACGACGGACCCCGGCAAGGAAATCGTCGTCACGGACCTGAACGGAACCGTCTTCGTCTACTCGGCGGACGGAAGCCTCGTCTGGCGGAAACACATCGAGAACTCGGCCACCGTCGTGGCCGCACCGGCCGTCGCGGATTTCGACGGGGACGGCGCGCCGGAACTCGCCGTCGGGGAGAAAAAGGTCACCGTGTTCGAACGGGACGGGAGCGTGAAGTGGCAGACGGGAACCGCCGGGAGCGTCAACTGGATGACGACCGCCCAAACCGACGGCGACCCCGCGGTCGAAATCGTCGCGGGAACGTTCGACGGTCACGTCACGGTCATCGACGGGAAGACGGGCGATAAACAGTGGTCGAAGTCGTTCGGGCGGATGGCCGCCGTGAAAGCCGTCGGCGACGGAGACGGCGACGGACAGGTGGAGGTGTACGCGTCCACGCTACAAGAGAAAGGGGACACCGACATCGGGAAGCTCAGGGCGCTCGACGCGAGCGACGGGAGCGTCGAGTGGACGACGACGCTGAGCACCGAGGACGTGCAGACGATGCCGCCGTCGATGCTCGGGGACCTGAACGGGGACGGAGATAAAGAACTGGTCGCGGTCACCGAAACCGGTAGCGTGTCGGTTATCGACCCGGACAACGGGGCCGTCCTCGCGAGCTACGAGCGCAACGTTCCCATCTGGACCCACGTCAAACTGGCCGACATCGACGGTGACGGGAACCAAGAGATACTGGCCGTCTACGGCGACGGACGAGTCGTCGCGATGGATTACAGCGAGAAGTAGCGAACGAAGTAGTGAAAGAAGTAGCGAATCGACCGGAAGACGTTACGCCGACCGGTATCGCGGCACCGACAGCGCGTTTTTCAGCGGAAGATAGGCGTAGACGTGTTCGGTACCCAACGAGCCGACGCGGGGGAGTTTGCCGCCTTCGGGAGTGAGGCTGTGGGCCAGCGTGTAACAGAGCGCGTAGTTCAGCCGGAAGCTATCCCGGACCATCGTCTCCGGGAACGCCGTCGTCAGTCCCTCGAAGACGTCTCGGCCGCGCTCTTCGGCCGTCGCACAGCCGGGTTCGGGGAAGAACTTGCGCGAGAAGAAGGCGTAGGCGTGCGGGTCCTCGAAGAAGTCGGGGAGGATGTCCGTAATCGAGGCACCTCGGGCACCGATTCGGTCCTCGCGGATGCACGAAAGCGCCTCGACGGACCGCACTTCCGGCGCTGGTGCCTCCGGCGAGCGGTCCATGAACGCGTCGATACAGCACTCGGGGTAGCCGTGGAGGCCGCCCTGATAGCGTTCGAACTCGCGTTCGGTGTCCTCCACGACGCCGACGACATTTCGGCGGATTATCTCCTCGGCGTCCGGCGCGTCGCCCTCGCGGAAGAAGTACGCCCGGAGGCCGAAGTCGATGCCGTTCCCGCCGGTTCGGACGAACTCGGGCACGGTGAGGCAGTCGCCGGGAAACGACGACCGAAGCCGCTTCGTTTCGGGCATCGACCGGTACGTTTCGTGGACGTTGTTCGCCGCGTGTTCGAGCGTTCCGACGGACAGCGAGTTCAGGTGTATCGAGGCGTTCTGGACGATTTCGTAGGATTCTTCGAGCGCCGAGATTCGGTCCGTGAAGGACGCACTGTCGAGATTTCGGAGCACGGAGAGCTGGTTTTCGAAGTAGAGGTCGCTCATCTGGATGCTCGCACCGTCTTTGCGTCCCACGAGGACGGGAGCGGTTTCGAGCGCGGCGAAGGCGGGAAGCGACGAGAGCGCCGTCGCGTCGAACGATGACGAAGACATGGCTGTGGGTTACCGGCACGACCGCAAATACATTCTGGGTCGCAAAGCCGCGCGTGGTTAGGCGAGAATCGCGCGGCGAAGAACCGCAGTTGCTTTTCCCGTTCGGCTACTACGGGAGCACAATGAACGGTGGACTCGGGGGGCGTCGCGGAATCGGGCGACGGTTCCGAATCGCGCTCACAGCCTTTCTCGCGGTCGGACTGGTGTCGGGGGTGGCGAGCGCACACCAAGTCCCGAGCGAGAAGTTCGCCTCGCCGCTTCCGCTGTCGCTGCTGTTTCTCGGTGCGGGCGCGACCGTCGCGCTGACGGCGGGATGGCTCGCGTTCACCGAGCGGACGCCCGCGAAGGGAACGCGTCGGACCCGCGTTCTCACCGTCCCGACGTCGATTTCGACCCCGATTCGGGTCGGGGTTCGGCTCGTCTTCTTCGCCGGGTTCGCCGCCGCGCTGGGTCTCGGCGTCGTCGGGCGACAGGTGCCGGTGGAGAACTTCGCAACCGTGTTCGTGTGGCCGGTCTGGTTCCGCGGGGTCGCCCTCCTCTCGATTTTTCTCGGGACGGTGTGGGCCGTCCTCTCGCCGTGGCGAACCTTCTACGACGGGCTCACGTGGCTCGAAGGCGAGCGGGTGGCCGTCGCCGAATCCTATCCGAAATGGCTCGCCAGTTGGCCCGCGTTCGTGGGATTCGTCCTCCTCTTGGGCATCTTCGAGAACCTGACCTACGTCCCCAACAGCCCGCGGTTGACGACGGGCGTCCTCGCGGTGTACGCCATCCTGATGGTGCTCGGAAGCGTTCTGTACGGGGTCGAGTGGTTCCGCCGCGCCGACCCGCTTTCCGTCCTCTACCGCCTCTTCGGGCGAGTCGTCGATAACTATCGAGCGGACGGACGAGGGCGGGACCGAAATCTCGCTCCGAGCGCCGTGGCGGGGGAGCGTCGAGCCGGTTCGTGACTTTTCGCTGGTCGCCTTCGTCGTCACCGCCGTCTACACCGTGAGCTTCGACGGGTTCACCAACACGCGGACGTACCAAGACGTGCTGTTCGACGCGCGCGACCTGCTCGGGACGGGACCCGAGACGAGCGTCCTGCTGTACGCCGTCGGTCTCGTCGTGTTCGTCGTCTCGTTCGCGCTCGCCAGTTGGCTCGTCGAACGCCTCGGCGAGGGTGAGCGGGGGACGCGTACGGCGCGGACCACCGACGCGGAAACGGACGGCGGGCGGGTGTCCGCCGACGATGGCGCGCCGCTCCTGCCGGGGTGGCGCGGTGCCGCACGGGCCTTCGCGCCGACGGTGCTCCCCATCGCGGCGGCCTACGAGGTGGCCCACAACTACACCTACGTGTTCCGCAACCTCGGGCAACTCGTCGCCGTGGCGCTCGAACCCGTCGCGCCGGGCGTTCAAGCCGTGAACCCGCTCGGATGGCTCTCGCTCCCGGCGTTCTGGGGGTCGCAAGTCTTCCTCATCGTGCTGGGACACGTCATCGCGGTGGTCGCCGCCCACTACGTCGCGGTCGAGCGGTTCGAAACCGCGTCCGCCGCGCGACGGGGGCACCTCCCGCTGGTCGTCCTGATGGTCGGCTACACGGTGCTCTCGCTGTGGATAATATCGCAACCCGTGGTCTCGTAACCGGGAAGCGAAATCGGGGTCAGGCAGGGGAGGGGGATGGGAGAATCAGTCGGTAGTGAGCCACGCCGTGGCGACGCCCAAGAACAGGAGTTCGACGGCTTTCGCCAGCACGCCCATCGGTTCGAGGAGTTCCTCGGCTTCGGTCGCGGGCAGGCCGACGGTGCCGCGGGCGACGTACAGTACGACGGCGATGGCCGCGATGGCGACGCCGAGCCACCATCCCCACCGGCGGTTCCGGTAGATTCCGACCGCGGCGACCGCCGCGGCGACGAAGTTCACGGCGAAGAGCACGCCGAGGTAGGTCGTTTCCTCCAGATGTTCGGGTACTAAGACGAGGTGGATAACCCCCGTGAGGAGGATGAGTCCGGCACCGGCGATTACGAACAGGTGTCGTCTCGACTGGCGATTCGAGTCGGTGTCCGTCGTCTCGGCACGTTGTGTGGAAGTATCCATAGTTGAGTAGTTTGAAACGGAGACGGGCGTCGGGTGAACCAGTCCGCCCCGTTGATTTCCGATAGGACGGGGGCGAAGATAGCAACTATGGTACACGCATCGAATCTAACGGAAAAAAGTGACAGGGATGGGAACGAACAGGAAGGTGACAGGGACGGGAACGAACAGGAATACTACTCTCGAAGGGACTGCGGCGTAATCCGCGACAGTCGCATCGCGTTACCCGTGATGGCCGTCGTCATGCCCGCGTCGCCGACGAGGACGGCGGCCCAGATGGGGACCAGACCGAACGGCACCGCGATTGCGAGCGCGGCCTTCGCGGCGAGGCTTGTCCAGACGTTCTGGCGGATGACGCCGTTCGCGTCGTGTGCGAGGTCGTAGAGGTACGGTAGTTTCGAGAGGTCGTCGGCCATCAGCGCAATGTCGGCCGTCTCCAGCGCGGTGTCCGTTCCGGCGGCACCCATGGCGACGCCGACCGTCGCGGTAGCGAGCGCCGGGGCGTCGTTGATGCCGTCGCCGACCATCGCAACGCCGCCGAACGAGGTTCGGCGAGCCCACAATCGTTGCTCGTGAGCATCCCCGGACGAGGACTGGCCCGACAGCGGCCGTTGTTCGCGCGGTCCGTCGTACCGCTCGCGGAGTTCCTCGATGGCTTCGACCTTCTGCTCGGGAAGCAGCCCGGCGCGGAACTCGTCCACGCCGACCTGCTCGGCGATGGCCTTCGCCGTCCGCTCGTTGTCGCCCGTGAGCATCACGAGGTGGCCGATGCCGAGGTCGCGGAGGCGCTGTATCGCCGCTTTGGCGTCGGGGCGCACCTCGTCCGCGACGGCGATCGCGCCTTCGAGTTCGCCCTCCGTCCCGCCGGATTCCATCCGACTTCCAGTCGGGCTTTGCCCGACGCGGCCGACCAAGACGACCGTCTTCCCCTCGCGCTGGAGGGCCGGAACCGTTTCGTCGAGCAGGTCGAGACAGTTATTTCGCTCACAGAGGTCGCGGGTCGCCGTCGCTTCGACGCCCCCGTCCGTCGCGTGGACGTGGTTCAGGTCGAATCCGAGGTCCTCGAACAGGTCGGGTTTGCCCGCGTAGTGGGTCGTGCCGCCGAGGTCGGCGCGGACGCCCTTGCCGGTGAGGCTCTCGAAGTCGTCGATATCGTGGTCAGCGACGCCCGCACCGTCGGCCTCCGCGACGATGGCCTCGCCGATGGGGTGTTCGCTCCGCGCTTCGAGGCCGCGCGCACAGCGGAGGACGTCCTCCTCGGAGTTCCCGTTGAGCGGAATCACGTCCGTGACGGTCAGCTCGCCCTTCGTCAGCGTCCCCGTCTTGTCGAAGGCGACGGCTTCGACCTCGCCCATCGCTTCGAGGTGGTTGCCGCCCTTGATGAGGACGCCGTTTTTCGCGGCGCTGGTGATACCCGAGACGACGGTGACGGGGGTACTGATGACGAACGCGCAGGGACACGAGAGGACGACGAGCGTCAGGCCGTAAACGAACCACGTCACCCACGGTGCGTCGAAGACGAGCGGCGGGACGGCCGCGACGAGCACCGCGAAGGCGAGCACGAGCGGGGTGTAGTAGTCCGCGAAGCGTTCCACGAACTGCTCGCGCTCAGTCTTGTTCCCCTGCGCGTCCTCGACCATCTCGACGATGCGCGAGAGGGTGTTGTCGCTCGCCTCGGAGGTGACTTCGATTTCGAGATAGCCGCCCTCGTTGATGGTCCCCGCGAACACCTCGTCGCCGGGGGTCTTGTCCACGGGGACGCTCTCGCCCGTGATGGGGGCTTGGTTGACCGCGCTCTCGCCGTCGGCGACCGTCCCGTCCATCGGGATTTTCTCGCCGGGGCGCACGAGCACCACGTCGCCGACGGCTACGTCATCGACGGGTATCGTCTTCTCCTCGCCGTTCCGCTTGACCGTCGCCTCGTCGGGCGAGAGATCCATCAACTCCTGCAGGGAGTTTCGGGCCTTGTCCATCGAGTAGCGTTCGAGGAGTTCCGCGACGCTGAACAGGAAGGCGAGCGTCGCCGCCTCCAAGTAGAGCGATTTGCCGAACCCGATGCTCACCGCGAGCGCGCCGAGGATGGCGGTGCTCATCAGCAGGTCGATATCGAGGTTCCGATTTCGAAGGGAGTAGTAGCCGTTCGTGACGATGGCCTGCCCGCCGACGAGAACAGCCAGCAGGAACGCCGCGTCCGCCACCGTGATTTCGACGCCGCCGAGCGCGACGGCACCGCCAGCGCCGACGAGGGTGGCGTTCGCCCCGGAGAGGAGGAACTCGAACAGCAATCCGAGCGCGACGAAGACGCCGCTGGTCCACGTCTTGACGGCCCGCGTGCTCGTCCAGACGCTCTCCGTATCGAGCGACGCGTCGTCCTCGTCCGCGCTCGTCCCGGCGACGTCGTACCCGGCGTTTTCGATGGCCGCCGTCACGTCCGCCACGGACGCGGGCTCGTCCGTGGAAACGGTGACGTTCCCCGTCGTGGGGCGCGTATCGTACGCTCGAACGCCGGAAACGCCGTCGAGGGCGTTCTCGATTTTGCCCGCACAGGATGCACAGTCCATGTCCGGGACGGAGAACGTCGTCTCCGAGGCGTCGCGTTCGACCGCGTAGCCCGCCTTTTCGACGCGGGTTTGGACGGCCGTGGCGTCCGTCGCCGTCGCGTCGTACTCGACGGTGAGCATCCCGGTCGTGACTTGCGGGTCGATGGCGTCGATGCCGTCCAGTGTTCGAACGCTGCTTTCGACCTTCCCGGCGCAGGAGGGACAGTCCATGTCCGGGACGGACAACCGGACGACATCGGAATCGCCAGCGCCGTCGGTGACGACATCCCCGTCGGCCGATTCGTGGCCGTCGTCGTCGTCGTGATGACCGTAGTCGGCATCACAGCCGTCGTCGGCGTCGCCACAGCCACACGAATCGGCGTCGGGAGGAATCGTCGAATCCGAACCCGTATCGTTCATGGTCGAACGTAGTTACTACTGAGTTATTAATCCAGCTGCTATGAAGTGGCGTTCGGTTAGGAAGAGATTATTAAAATATGGGGATTGAGTTGTTATTTGGAGTTACGATGGGAGTTGCCCCGTCGCCATGAGGTACTGCAGTCCGAACAGTGTCGCGTTGTACGCGCCGTGGACGAGCATCGGAACCGCGAGGTTGTCGGTGTACTCGTACAGGCTACCGAGAACGAGTGCCAGCGTGAACACGGTGGCGATGTAGACGAATTTACCGACGTTTCCGCCCAACAACGAGAAGAAGTGAATGGACGCGAAAATCGCGCTCGCCAAGACGATGGCCCGGACGGGATGGAACACCTTGCGGAGCATCCCCTGAATGAGTCCGCGGTACAGAAGTTCCTCGCCAGGGCCAATGAGCAGGAACGAGAGGGGAATCAACAGCAGGTAGATGTCGGGATTGCCGCTCGCCATATCGACGATGGAGTTCTGCGCGGACTGAACCCCGAGGGCTTGCGTCACTTGGGAGATCAACTGGAGGAGTGCGAAAAGGGCGACGAATCCGGCGACTGCGATACCGATGTCACGAAGCGACGGGACGCGAATGTGGATAAAATCGAGTCCGAGGTTTCGATAGGAGAGGTAGCCGAGTGCGATACCACCGAACGTGACGCCTTGGAGCATGACGGCGCTGACCGCGAGGAGGAGCGCAGGTCGGTTCAGAATATCGATACCGACGGCCATGAAGGCGAGGACCGCGACCGCGGCGACGACTTGGCCGACGCCGTACGCCCCGACCGAGAGGAGGAGACCCACGCCGAACGACCGGAGCTGTGTTCCTGAATTACTCATCCGTAAGGAATACGAACGCACCCCTTCTGCGTCTTTCGGTTGCGGAACGAGAGCCGAACCGGACCTCAAAACTCGCCGTGCGTCGTTATTCGGGGCGAAAACGGTACGTACACATCTCTTTCACATCCAGTCTCCATTCATTTCATACGATAAATTAATAGTTGTTTGTCAGACTCGGTCAAAACCGGTATATTTTCGGACGCAATAGAAGGGGGTAATGGTATCAAAGCGGATAATTCGGCTCTTCTTTGCCGGACTGGTGATACTATCCGGGCTCGCGGTCGTGAACGCGTACGCCACGAACCCCGGAAGTTCCGCGGATTTCCGCGGCAAAACACAGTCCGAAATCAGGGCCGAAACGGGTCAAATGGTCTCCCCCCGTCAGAACATAACGGTGATCGCAACCGACTCCAACTCCTGGCTCGGCCGCGAGGCGAGCGGCCCGCGAGCGCGGGCGGAACTCGTCGCGTTCAACCCGAACGGGTCGATTCTGTACTACAACGACTCCCACACACGATACTGGGACGTCGACCCAGTGAAGGGAACGAAGACGACGGTCGAGTACTCCTACGCGGAGCACCTGAAGAAAGCGGAGTGTCCGACGGACTGGAACCTCTCGCGGCGCAACGTGGACCAGGAGACGTGGGACACGTACATGGACGTCCACGGCGAGGTCGGTGCCTGTACGCGGAACGGTATCGAGCGCGTCAACCTGACGACCGGCGACGTCACCCCCATCTGGTCGGAGGTCACGCCGGGGAAGGAAGCCACCCGGTATCACGACGTCGACCGCCTGAACGAGACGCACTTCGTTGTCGCGGACATCTTCCTCGACCGCGTGTTCATCGTCAACACGACGAGCGGGACGGTCGGGTGGACGTGGAACGCGAGCGACGCGTTATCGACCAGCAAAACCGGCGGTACGTATCCTGACGACTGGACGCACATCAACAACGTCCAAGTCCTCGACGACGGCCGAATCGCGGTCAGCGCCCGGAACAACGACCGGGTGCTGTTCCTCGACCCCGGAAGCGGGTTGGAGAAGAACTGGACGCTCGGGAAGGAAGACGACTACGACATCCTCTACGAGCAGCACAATCCCGACTTCATCAACGAGTCGAACGGCGGCCCGGCGGAACTCGTCGCCGACTCCGAGAACAACCGCGTGGTCGAGTATCAGCGCGAGAACGGCTCGTGGGAGCGGACGTGGACGTGGCAGGATTCGAAGATGCAGTGGCCCCGCGACGCCGACCGCCTGCCGAACGGTCACACCCTCATCACCGACTCGAACGGTAACCGCGTCTTCGAAGTGAACGAGAAGGGGAAAATCGTCTGGGACGTTCAGATAGCGTTCCCGTACGAAGCCGAACGCCTCGGCACCGGCGACGAGAGCGCGAGCGGCCCGAGCGCGCAGAAGGCGGCGCTCAAATCGAGGTCGAACGGCTTCGTCAATCAGTTCTGGATCGGCGTCAAAGACGCCATCCCCGGCAAGTACCTCAACGGTCTGATGTACATCACGCCGGTCTGGATCGGCGTTCCCGAACTGTTCGCCGTCCTCGTCGGGGCCCTGTCGCTCCTGGCGTGGGGGCTGTTCGAACTGAAGTGGGCGGGCGTCTTCACGTCGGTCCGGCAACGAATCGAGTCGCTGAACGAAACGCGATAAACTCGGCCATCGAACATATCGAATCGGCCGAAGAGAAGTAGAAGCACGGAACGAATCGGCGGTTTGCCCGCCGATCGAATCGGCAGACGAAACGACGTGACGGCCGGTCGCGCCGTCTTTTTCGGGACGATAACGGCCAGAGCGGTCAGCGGTCGGAGTCGGCCGTGAGCGAACGAAGCTCATCGAGGCGGTCGTCCACGGGCGGATGGGTTTGGACCGAAATTGGGAGCGATTCGAGCGCGCCGCCCTCGTCGCCGAACCCGCCGGGGAGGAAACAGAGCTGTTTCACGCCGTCCACGGCGCGGGCGTCTCGGTCGGACGCGGCCGGTGCGTCCTCGCCGAGCGTCCTGAGCGCACCGGCCATGGACGCCGGACTGCCCGAAAGCGTCGCGCCCGCGCGGTCGGCGATGAACTCCCGGTCGTGGGAGAGGCGACCGGCGAGCGAGACGACCGGCATCGCCAACAATCCGAGGGCGGCCCCGCCGAACAGCAGGACGAACGCGACGAGCAAGACGTAGGTAACGGTGTAGCGGACGCCGAACAGCGGTGCATCGATGACGGCCGCGCTGGGAACGTAGAGGAGGACGATAGCGGCGAGCCAGACGGTCCGCCGGGCGGACCGAGACAGACCGAGGTCCTCCAGCAGGGAGTAGTCGCCCGCCAGTGAGGGGAGGAAGGTCGCCAAGGTCATCACCATCGCGTCGCGGTTCTTGACGTGTGCGAGTTCGTGGGCGAGCACCGCGTCGAGTTCGTCGGCGGAGAGCGCGGAGAGCAAGCCGGTCGAAACGACGAGCGTCGCGTGTCGGGGCATCCCGACGGTGAAGGCGTTGGGCACGTCCGTCTCGGCGACGGCGACGGTCGGAACCGCGACGTCCGCGCCGGTCGCAAGCCGTCGAACGCGGGCGAGCAGGTCGGGGTACTCCTCGTCGGTGACGACGGTGGCATCGACCGACGAGAGGGCTTCGCGGCGGGTGTATCGCAGTTGCGCCCACGCGACGGCCGCGGTCACCGGGACGACGAGCGCCAGCCATCCCAGCCCGGACGGGAGGGCGGTTGCGACGGGCGCGAGCCACGGGCGGAGGAGGAACGCAACACAACCCACGAGGAGGAAGTCTGCGAGCAGCACGCACGCGAGGGTGGCGATGATTCGCCGAGTCAGGGCGGGGTCTCGTGACATGTCGTACGTAACTCGTCGTGGTCGCACCACATGAATGTTGGTTCAAAGACGTGTCCAGTTGAGAAGTAAGATATTTGCCTGATGGGAAAGAAACCCAACACCTGTGGAACGCAATCGCCTCCGCGCCGCCCTCATTGCCCTCTGTGTCCTCGCGGTCATCTTCGGTGCGTCGCTGTTCCCCGCTACCGGATTCGGGTCGTACCCCGCCGGTCCGGGAGGCGGCAACCGCGCCGATACTCCGGGTGCGCCGAGCACTGGCAGTCGCTCGACCGTCAGCGCCGGAAACCCATCCGACCCGGGAACGGTCGCAACGACGACGGCGCAAACGACGACGAACAGCGAATCGAGCGGCGGGTCGGCCGACTCGGAAACAGCCACGACAACGACGACAGCAGTGAGCGCGTCGCAATCGCCGGGTAACGGGACCGCGCTCCTGCAGATACTCGGGAAGACGGTCGGAATCCTCGTCCTCATCGGGGGCGCATTCCTCGCCGTCGGGTTCCGGAGGGGAACCCTCGCGCTGGACGGCGACGGCGCGATACCGCTCACGGTTCGCGGGATTCCTGTCGGCGAACTCGTCGGGAAGATACCCGCCAGAACGATGGGCCTCGTCGTCGGATTCTCGGCGTCGATTCCGCGACTCGCGGACGACGCCATCGGCCTGCTGGGCGAAGTCGGACGCGGCCTCGCCGCGAGCACCGTCGGACTCGGTTCGGCGCTCGGGAGGATGATAGCCGTCATGGGACGCGGCTTCAGCGGGACGCTCCTCGCCATCGGCAGCGTCGGCAGCGGCCTGTTCTCGATTCCCGAGACGCTCTCCCGACCCACCCTGTCCGGCCGTTCCGACGGGAAATCGGAGGGCCGAACCGCGACGAACGGGGGGACCGCACCGACGGAACCCGAAGAACGCGGCCCGCCGAGCATCGAAGAGGCGTGGGAATCCATGACCGAGCACCTCCCGGTCAGGCGTCGGCGAACGACGACGCCGGGAGAGTACGCACGCGAAGCGATTCAGCGGGGCTACCCCGCCGACGCGGTGCGTCAGTTGACCGCCGCCTTCCGCGAGGTTCGGTACGGGAGCTTGCCGCCGACGGCGAACCGCACGAAACTCGCCCGCGCGGCACTCGACAAAATCGACCGCTTCAGAGAGGGTGACGAATGATGCGTCTCGTCGGGCGCGCCGTCGGACGCGTCGCCGGGTACGTCGGAGGGACGTTCCGGAACCGCCGGAGCCGCGAACGCCTCCTGCTGACGGTTGGCGTCACCTCGCTGCTGCTCGCTTTCGTCGTCGTCTTCGCGCCGCGGGCCGTGCCGGAAGCGACCGTCAAACCGTTGGTCGGGTGGCTCGCGGACCCGACGACGGTGCTCCTCCTCGCGGGTGCGGGCGGACTGCTCGCCATCTGGTCGCTCGGCGACGGCGTGACGGACGAACGGGACGAAATTTGGCAGCCGCGAACCGACCCCGAGCGGGCGCACTACGACGAACACCGAACGAGCGGGTCGGACGTGGACGACGGCCTCGGCCTGTCCGGTAACCTCGGTCTGGAGTCCAGAGAGCGGCGCAGTCGGCGGGCGACGACGCGGCGACACGTCAGACGCGCCGCGGTCGAGACACTCGCTGGCGACGGATACACGAAAACCGAAGCCAGGGACCGACTCGAAGACGGGTCGTGGACCGACGACCCGCGGGCGGCGGCCTTCTTCGGCACATCGAGCGCCGACATCCCGCTTCGAACGCGCATCACCGACTGGGCGCGCGGGAAGACGTTCGACCGCCGCACGGAACGGGCAGTTTCCGAACTGCGAGAACGGAACGACGGTGAATCGAAATGAGCGGCGGTCCCGAACTGAACGCCGGGATGACGGTGGCCCTGCTCGCCGGTGCGGCGGGCGTCGTCACCGGGAACACCGTGATGTTCCTCTCGTCCGTCGTCGGGTTCGTCTACGCGGCCTATCAGTTCACGTCGGGGACGCCGGAGCTGTCGGTCGAACTCGACCGCGAGGTAGAAGAGCGGTCGCCGCGACCGAGCGAGGACGTGACGGTCACGCTCACGGTGGAAAACGACGGCGACGACGCGATTGCGGACCTTCGTATCGTGGACGGCGTGCCGGAACGGCTCGCAGTGGTTGACGGGTCGCCGCGCCACGGGACGAGTTTGGGACCGGGAGAAACCGTGTCGTTTTCCTACGCGGTTCGAAGCCAGCGCGGGACCCACGAGTTCGGCCCGACGACGCTCGTCGCGAAATCCATGAGCGGGACGCGGGGAGTCCGCGAGGAGCGGACCCTTCCGGCCACCATAACCTGTGATACGTTCGTCGAGGACGTGCCGCTGTCGCAGTTGACCACCCCGACGCCGGGGCACATCGAGACGGACGCGAGCGGCGAAGGCATCGAGTTCCACTCGACGCGGGAGTACCGGCCGTCGGACCCGATGAGTCGAATCGACTGGAAGCGGTTCGCCCGGACGAAGGAACTGACGACGGTGAACTTCCGCGAGAGTCGAGCGGCGGCGGTGTTACTCCTCGTGGACGCCCGCTCGGCCGCCAGCATCGCTCGGCGGTCCGGCGAACCCGACGCCATCGACCTCTCGGTGTACGCCGCGGAGCGAATCGCAAACGCTCTCGTCCGGCAGAACGACCGCGTCGGCGTCGCGCTGTACGGGTCACAGCAACTGTTCCTCCCGCCGGGAGGCGGGCGGGAGCAGGTCGCCCGCGTCCGTGCGACGCTGGAGGACGTGGAGACGCCGAAGGAGATGTCGAGTAGCAGCGGACTGTTCGGGTCGTCGCGCGACGAGCGAACGATGGAGCGGCGGTTCAAACGGCTTCGAAAACGGCTGTCCTCGGAGACGCAGGTGATATTCCTCTCACCGCTGGCCGACGATACCGCCGTAGACGTGGCAAAGCGCTTCGACGCGTACGGACACGCGGTGACGGTCGTCACCCCGGACATGACGGGAACCGAAACGCCGGGCGGTGCGGTGTCCGAAATTGCCCGGACGGAGCGGCTGAACGAGATTCGACGAGGGAACATCAGCGCCATCGACTGGTCGCCGGACGAGCCACTTGCGACGGCGGTCGAAAAGAGCGCGAGGTGGTCGGCGTGAACGAGGAGGTCAACCACAGTTCGACGCGTTTCGGCGGCGCGTTGGCGAGCGTCATCGCAGCCTGTACGGCGCTCCTGCTCGGGTGGGGGACCGGTAACCTCGGTAGCGTCGCGGCGGGCGTCGTCGGCGCGGTCAGCATCGCGCTCGGTGCGATGGGAATGCAGTCGGCGGCGAACGAACGGCGAGCGGCCGGAAGCCTCGGCATCGTCGGGGGGGCGATAGCGCTCACCGTGTCCCTCGGACTCGGGACGCCGCCGCTGTTCTCGCTCCTGCTCGGACTCGGCGTGACTGCCGTCGCGCTCAACGCGACCGTCTCCCTCTCGTCGGGAGTCAGCTTTCCGGTGTATCTCATGCTCCGTCGGTCCCTCGCGGTGCTCGTCGTCGGAACGCTCCTCGCGGCGAGCATCCACGCAACGGTGTTTCGAACGCTCGGGCGGGTCGGGAGCGCGATACTCGTGGGAAGCGCCACGTCGAGCACGCTCGCCATGCTCATCGCCCTCCAGATAGAGTGTCTGGTGGCCGTCGAGTTGCTCCACTGGGTCGTCCCGATACTGGACGACTGGCTTCCGGCGACGGCGAACCTCCGCCACCGGATTCTCGAACCGTTCGGCTTCCGACTCAAAACCGTGCCGACGCCATACTGGATGTTCCTCGCGCTGCAGGTCATCGTCGGGTTCTCCGGTTGGGGACCGCGGTGGTTCGAGAGCCTGCTCACGGCGCTGTCGGTGTTAGGCGATGTCGTCCGGTTCACCGTCGGTTCGGGAATCCTCCAGAGCGTTGTGGGCGTCGTCATCCTGTTCGAACTGGTGATCCTCGCCGCAAGAGGAGCACAACACGTCATCATCGCGTGGATGGGTGACGAACCGCCGCAAACGCTCGCGTTCGCAACCGGCGGAATCGCCGCGGTCGGGTTGGCTGGCGTCGTCGCCGTGGTGTCGATGCTGGTCCCCGCGGTCGGGTCGCGGTTCGCGGCCGCGGAGCCGTGGCAGTTGGTGGAGCAACTCGGCCCGGCGACGGTCATCACGGGCAGCGTCACCGGCGTGCTGTTGTCGCTCGTGATGGTGCAGGTGATGGCTGTCCTGACCGTCCGCCCGTGGGTCGCGCTCGATTCGGCGAGCGGGTTCGCGTTCGGCGGCGCGACACTCTTCCTCGGGGCGCTCGTCGCCGCGGGATTGGGCGCGTCGCCGGTCGTGGTCTTCTGTGCGGTCGGTGCCGCCCTCGTCGTCCGGGACGTCGGCGACCACGCGGCGGAAGTCGGCTTGCAAATCGGCCGGACCGCGGAAACCCGGCGCGGCGAAATCGCCCACGCAACCGGCGGACTGCTCGTTGCAGGCCTCGGCGTCGGCCTCGCGGTCGGAACCCTTTCGTTCGTCGGTCCGGTGTCGCTCCCGACGAGTTCGTGGCGAGGGTACCTCGCGCTCGCGCTGCTGTTGGTCGCGGTCGTTTCGTTCACCCTGCTGCTTGCGACCGACACGGAGTGACGAAACATTTATTTCTTTGGTTGTGTGAGTTTGATATAACATGAGTTCCGGCTGGCCACGATTTGCCGACTCCCCGCACCAGTTCGTGCGCTATCTCCGCGAGCTAAAGAAACGGGGAAGCAACCTGCTTATCACCGGGGACGTGCCCGATACCGTCACCGCACGGGCGACCCAAACCCTGTTCGGGGAAGGCGACCGGCGTTATCGCGTTCTCGCGCTCCTCGATACGACCAGCCGGATTCCCGACTCGCTCTCGGTGGCCGACGACCGTCTCTGGGTCGTCGAGCGAGCGGGGGAAAAGCGCTCGGCCAGGCCGAGCGCGTCGAGCGACGTGTCGGTGAGGGAAACCGACGATTTGGACGGGATTCGACGGGAAATCGGTGCCGCGGCCGACTTCTACGATGACGAGTTCGACGGACTCGACCCGGCCGAACTCCGCATCGGCGTCGATTTGGGCGTTCGAGACGACCGGGATTCGATACGGGAGTTCGTCGAAGGGACGGCCGAAATCGTCGCCGACCATCGCGGGATGGCCCATTACCACCTACCCAAGCCGGACGATGACCCGCTCGTCGACGAGCTTTCGCCGCTGTTCGACGCCCGTATCGAACTCAGGCAGGTACCCGGACAGCCGCCCGAGCAGCGGTGGCACGTCCCGGCGTTCGATAAAACGACTATATGGGTGCGCTTGTAACCCGTCACCGTTTGAATGGAGTTCGAAACGCTCACCCGACGGACCGGGCTCGAAATCAGCGACCCAATTGAGAACACCCGGTTCGAACTGTACGTTCCCGAGCCGATAACCCCGGTACAGACGAGGACGGGCCGATTTTATTTTCCCGTCGACGCCGCCGTCGGATTCGAAACCGCGAGCGTCGAGATTCCGAAACTCGTCTCGCCGCTCGTCTGGACGCAATCCGGCGAGCTCGTCGCCGATAGCACGAAGATAGACGGCAACGAGTTTCCGGCGGGCGACTACCTCCTCGAACTCAACAGCACGTCGATGAAGCTCTACCTCGCGTTCGAGAGTGGATTTCGACTCGAACGGGGGGAAGCCGCGGTAACGGTTCACTGTGAGGGAACGACGCGCGTCCGCGTCGGCGCGCGCTCGCTTCACGAGCACCCGGCGGGGACGATAACCGTCACGGACGAGGTACGCGATGTGATGCGCGCCATCTCGCTGTTCGGGTCCGCGCTGAAGACGCTCTCGCCGGAGCGGTCGTTTCCCACCTTGCGCGGACATCCGCCGCTCATCGAACGCGGGGAGACGTTCTCGGTTCCGGCCGAAATCGAGCCGCCGGAAACGGACGTGACGCTCGTCCTGCCGCCGGAGCGAACGCGGGTGTACGCCGCGTCGTCGCTGGCCTACTATCTCGGTGCGGAAATCATCGCGGGGGACGAACCGCGGCTCATCGCTGGGAATTTCGAGCAGTCGCTCGACGGACCGGACGGCTACGAGGCGACGGTCAATTCGATACTCCGACGAACGTTTTTCTTCGACTGTCTCGCCCGGACGGAGGGGTTCTACGATGTCGAGCTGTACGAGCGAAAACGGGTTGAATCGAAGATGGACGTCGATTTCGAGTCGTTGTACGACGCGCCGCTCGCCGACCGGGTGGAGAGGGCGCTTTCGCTGCCGTTCGAACGGGTCGAATCGGTAGCGATGGACTGGAATCTGACGACGGATATCGTGCCGACGAAGGCGAACGTCGAAGCGCTTCCGTTCGTCGCGTACGACCTTTCGTTCTGTCGAACCCCGTCGAATCCGACGGAAAGGAACGTCACCGAACCTCCGAAAGCGTTCGACGACTTTGCCAGGAATGCGAGCGACTGGCGGTGGGACGACGACGACTTCTTTCAGGTGGCATCCGCACCGACGGCGGAACACGCGTGGATAGGGAACGGCTATCCCCTGGGGGTGAACAAACTCACGCTCGAATCGCTGTACCGACGCCTCGACAGACCCGACCCGGACGACTCGACGCTAACCGTTCACGTCGTCTGCAACGACGAGACGATGGAGGACGAAAAGGACGTAGCGGAGCAATACGGCGTCCGGGATTTCGTCGAATCGGACGTGTCCGTACACCATCAGTTGACTGGCGACGAGTTGTCCGAACTGCTCTCCCTGCCGTCGGATTTCGTCCACTTCATCGGCCACGTGGATTCGGACGGCTTTCGGTGCCCGGACGGGCATCTCGATGCCGAATCGCTGTCGAGCGTCGAGACGAACGCGTTCCTGCTCAACGCCTGTCGCTCGTACGAACAGGGTACCGCGCTGATAGAAAAGGGAAGTCAGGGCGGCGTCGTCACGATGTCACCCGTGCTCAACTCCGCCGCGACGCGGGTCGGGAAGGCGCTCGCCCGGTTACTCAACGCGGGATTCCCGCTTCGGGTGGCGCTCGAAATCGCACGAACGCAACTGGTAGATAGGCATCGCTACCTCGTCGTCGGCGACGGGGCGTTGACCCTGTGTCAGAGCGAAAGCGGACAGCCGATTCGCTTGGACGTGGAACCGAACGGGGACGGCTACGTCGTCACTCCCGTCGCGTATCCGACACAAACCTACGGTCTCGGAACGGTTCTCTCGCCGATGTTCGACGAACAGAGATACATCGGGTCGGGAACGGTTCGGGCGTTCGAGTTATCGGCTGACGAACTCGATGCCGCGCTCGACGCGGAGGTGATGCCGGTCGAAGCGAACGACACGCTCCACTGGAGCGACGAGCTATCGACGTCGGACCTGTAAGCGACGTCGCTCAGGGACCGGGACTGATGTCCGCGAAGTTCGCGGCGACACACTGTACTTGGAGCAAAATGAGGGTCGCAGCGAACAGGACACCGAGCAATCGGGGGTTCGATTTGACGCGCTCCGATAGCGAATTTATTTTCATTCAATATCATATTCGAGAATAAATCACATAATAGTTACTGAAGCTAACAGACAGAAGAGGGAGCGAGTCCGGGGAACCATCACCGACCGTGGACCCGCACGACAGCGGGAAAATCTAGCGGTTTTAACGGGTAACGCGCGAACGAATCCGCCATGCAGTCCATCGACGAGGTACATATCGCTCCGCTCGGATTCGAGTACGACCGAATCTTGGGTCCCGTGAAGCAACACGGAGTAGACATCCTCTATCTCCTCGAACACGATAGTCCGGGAAGTCCCGACTATCACGACGCGTTGAAGGAGGAACTCGACGCGGAAGGTATCGAGGTTCGGTCGCGGACGGTCGATCTGATGGACATCTACGACGTTCTGGGAATCGTCACGACGCTCGTCTCCGAACACGAGGACGACATCGTTCGGGTGAACGTCGCGAGCGGGTCGAAGCTCTCGGCGGTCGGCGCGGCCATCGCCTGCATGGCAACCGATGCGACGGCGTACTACGTCCACCCCGAAGGCTACGCGTACGCGGACCGAAACGAACGCCAGAGTTACGGATACGTCGGCGAGGAGGTGCTACCGACCTACCCCATCGAATCGCCGACGCACGACCAAGTGTCCGTCATGCACTACCTGAAGAGGCGAACACGGACGTGTACACCCCGAAGAAAAAGGACCTCATCAGCTACGCCGAGGACGAAGAGTTGTCGTTCATCGCCGACAGTAACCCGGCGAACGACAAGGCGAAGTTCGCCCTGCTGAACGCGAACATCGTCGACCCGCTGGAACGCGACGGCTACATCGAAGTTAGAAAGGTCGGACGACAAAAGCAGGTGACGCTGACCGAAACCGGCCACGACGTGCTGCGTGCGTTCCGACACAAACTGTAACGACGGAAATCGAACGACGGCGAGGTAGTGTTACGAGTTAGAATCGGATAGTGAGTTGAAACAGGGTCGTGAGTATCGATAGTATGGTGAGTTGCAATACTATCGACAGTCACATGGTAGAACTGAATTATCTATCCCCAGAAGAACTAATCGATGACGACGTAGCGCCCCATCACACCCACCCTCCACGGTCGTCTCCCCTGACGACCCGCTTCGGCCCTCGCCGCCCCGGCTGTTCGGTTCTACCGACAGCCATCCCCCGCGGTCGTCTCCCCCGACGACCCGCTTCGGCCCTCGCCGCCCAGTGGTCCCATGCTGCCCCATGGTTCCCGGTGGGGCGCGTACGCATCGTCATCTACTCTCCTTCGACGGCCGCCGAACCCACAGCTCCGAGCGACGGGAGCAAAATAGGCCCGACGCAAGAGAAGGCAAAACAGAAATCTTCGAAACTCGGCGGTATCTCGGAAGTCCCGTTCAGGTTAGCGGTTCATGCGGATGTATTCCATCAGACCGCGTATCGTCGCCTGCAAGTCCGCCTTATCGACCGGCTTTTCGAGGATGGTCTGTGCACCTCGGCTGACCGCCTTTTGGCGCATCGCGGGCGGAATCTGCGCCGCGAGGACGAGCATGGGAATATCGCGGTCGTTGAGTTGTTCACAGCGCTTCCAGATGTCCTCGGTGAAGCCGTCCACGTCCAAAACGGCGAGGGCAACGTCGTCACACTGTTCGAGCAGGGCGTCGAACTCGTCCATGCTGGTCGCGATTTCGACGTCGTAGCCGCCGTTTTTGAGGAGGTCGGCGAGGAGTTCGAGGTTTCGCTCCCGTTTTCCCAGCGCGAGGATGAGGGCCGCCTCACTCATTGGCCGACTCCGAACGTTCCCGTGCCAACTCAGGAGAGCCGGAGAGAACGCCGCTGAGTTCGGTCAGCGGTTCGCCGACTTTGAGACCGTGTTCCGTGATCTGGAACTCGCGGAGCATCCGTTCGAAGTCGCTGGTTCGTTTTTTCAGCACGCCGATGGCCTTGCGCATCTCGCCGGAAACTTCGAGATGCCGAAGGAAAACGATATTGTCGGCGAGATAGCTGATTCCCGCCTCCGTCGCCTGAAATTCGCCGGTCACGGTGTCGATTTCGTCCACCAGAATGACGGTGATACCCATGTTCTTCAGATACCGACAGAGGGTGTGGAGTTTGCGGACCAGCACGCGGTCGTCGTCGTCCCGGAGCGACAGTTTGTAGCCGTCGATACCGTCTATCATGACGATACTGGTGTCGTTCTCCT
>NZ_MEIH01000293.1:0-92670 GCF_001723155.1 Haladaptatus sp. W1 | reverse complement strand
AGAAAAGGACCTCATCAGCTACGCCGAGGACGAAGAGTTGTCGTTCATCGCCGACAGTAACCCGGCGAACGACAAGGCGAAGTTCGCCCTGCTGAACGCGAACATCGTCGACCCGCTGGAACGCGACGGCTACATCGAAGTTAGAAAGGTCGGACGACAAAAGCAGGTGACGCTGACCGAAACCGGCCACGACGTGCTGCGTGCGTTCCGACACAAACTGTAACGACGGAAATCGAACGACGGCGAGGTAGTGTTACGAGTTAGAATCGGATAGTGAGTTGAAACAGGGTCGTGAGTATCGATAGTATGGTGAGTTGCAATACTATCGACAGTCACATGGTAGAACTGAATTATCTATCCCAGAAGAACTAATCGATGACGACGTAGCGCCCCATCACACCCACCCTCCACGGTCGTCTCCCCTGACGACCCGCTTCGGCCCTCGCCGCCCCGGCTGTTCGGTTCTACCGACAGCCATCCCCCGCGGTCGTCTCCCCGACGACCCGCTTCGGCCCTCGCCGCCCAGTGGTCCCATGCTGCCCCATGGTTCCCGGTGGGGCGCGTACGCATCGTCATCTACTCTCCTTCGACGGCCGCCGAACCCACAGCTCCGAGCGACGGGAGCAAAATAGGCCCGACGCAAGAGAAGGCAAAACAGAAATCTTCGAAACTCGGCGGTATCTCGGAAGTCCCGTTCAGGTTAGCGGTTCATGCGGATGTATTCCATCAGACCGCGTATCGTCGCCTGCAAGTCCGCCTTATCGACCGGCTTTTCGAGGATGGTCTGTGCACCTCGGCTGACCGCCTTTTGGCGCATCGCGGGCGGAATCTGCGCCGCGAGGACGAGCATGGGAATATCGCGGTCGTTGAGTTGTTCACAGCGCTTCCAGATGTCCTCGGTGAAGCCGTCCACGTCCAAAACGGCGAGGGCAACGTCGTCACACTGTTCGAGCAGGGCGTCGAACTCGTCCATGCTGGTCGCGATTTCGACGTCGTAGCCGCCGTTTTTGAGGAGGTCGGCGAGGAGTTCGAGGTTTCGCTCCCGTTTTCCCAGCGCGAGGATGAGGGCCGCCTCACTCATTGGCCGACTCCGAACGTTCCCGTGCCAACTCAGGAGAGCCGGAGAGAACGCCGCTGAGTTCGGTCAGCGGTTCGCCGACTTTGAGACCGTGTTCCGTGATCTGGAACTCGCGGAGCATCCGTTCGAAGTCGCTGGTTCGTTTTTTCAGCACGCCGATGGCCTTGCGCATCTCGCCGGAAACTTCGAGATGCCGAAGGAAAACGATATTGTCGGCGAGATAGCTGATTCCCGCCTCCGTCGCCTGAAATTCGCCGGTCACGGTGTCGATTTCGTCCACCAGAATGACGGTGATACCCATGTTCTTCAGATACCGACAGAGGGTGTGGAGTTTGCGGACCAGCACGCGGTCGTCGTCGTCCCGGAGCGACAGTTTGTAGCCGTCGATACCGTCTATCATGACGATACTGGTGTCGTTCTCCTCGACGTCCGTTCGAACACGGTGGGCGAACTCGGTCGCCGAGCAGTCGAGGGGTTTCATCTCCTCGACGGAGAGCGACCCCTGTTCTTCCATCTGCCGAACCGGGATGTTGATGTTCTCGCTCCGTTCGCGGAACGTCTCCAGCGTCTCCTCGAACATGTACATGACGGAGCGTTCTCCCCGCCCGGCGGCCTCCTTCATGAACTGCGTTCCGACGGTCGTCTTCCCGACGCCGGTCGGACCGCTGAGGATGGTGATGGTGCCGCGCTCAAAGCCGCCGTGAAGGAGTTGGTCCACCCCCGGGACGCCGGAGGAGATGGATTCCAACTCGAACTCCCCGGAGTGATTTGCGGGGTTCAGTTCCGGAAACACCGCGATACCCCCGTCCGTAATGCGCATTGCGTGGTCACCCTCGTTGACCGACGACCCGCGGAACTTCGGCACGCTGATGGTGCGAGCGTACGCGGAGTGTTCGAGTTCGATAGTGCCGTCTGTCATGTACTGCAGGTCGTCGTCGGACGACTCGTCGCTGTGTTGGGACGTGAACAGGACCGTCGCGCCCTGCTCTTTCAGGTAGTGCATGAACGCGATGACCTGCTTTCGGAACTGGTACTCGTCGGACGTGAGATGGCGAAGACGAGTGAGCGGGTCGATGAACACCCGGTCGGGGTCGATGGATTCGACGCGCTCGGTTATCGCCTGCGTGAGCGGTTCCTGTTCGACCTCGCTCGGCGTGAAGATGTCGTAGGATTGCTCGTCCACGAATACGTCCGAATCCGGGCTCAAATCGAGAAAGTGTACGTCCGAAAGGTCGATATCAAGCGTCGAAGCGTTGTCGCGGATGTCGTCTTCTGACTCCTCGAGATTGACGAACAACACCGTCTCGTCCGACTCGACACCGGCGGTGAGATACTTCATCCCGAGAATCGTCTTCCCCGTCCCCGGGTCGCCACGAAGGAGATAGCTTCGTTCCGCGATAAACCCCCCGCGTAGAATCTCGTCGAGACCCGGTGTTCCGGTCGATATTTTTGTCAGATTTGAATCACTCATGCGCGCGTTGCTATAAATATCTATCCTCGCGGTATATTTCTATCGAAACACGGAATCCGTAATCGAAGGGGCGAGTGGTAGTTATACAGGGATTTAAGTGAAAACGCGAGCGGCGGGACTTTACCGCGACGATGCGAAAACTGGGTGAGGATGCTCCGCGATTGTACCCATCCCCTGACCCCCGCGACAACGGTGTACCCCGGCGACCCGACGGTCGAACGCACCCAGCACGCGACGCACGACGAGGACGGCTACCGCGTCACCCGACTCGAACTCGGAACCCACAGCGGGACGCACGTCGATGCGCCGAGTCACACCGAACCCGACGGTCGAACCCTCGATTCGTTTCCCGTCGAGACGTTCGCCTTCGACGCCCTCCGCATCGACGTCCGCGACAAAGCGCCGCGCGAACCCATCGAACGGGCCGATCTGCCCGACCCGACGGACGACGAGTTGCTCGTCTTCCACACCGGATGGGACGACCACTGGGGGACGGACGCCTACTTCGACCACCCGTATCTCACGGCCGACGCGGCGGCGTGGTGCGCCGACCGCGACTACCACGTCGCCATCGACGCCCTCAACGTGGACCCCACGCCGACCGAGAACGCGAGAGACGACGAACCCGACGGCGTGCCTGCCCACCACGAACTCCTCGGCACGGACCACCTCATCGTTGAGAACCTGACGAACCTGGACGGCCTTCCGCGTCGATTCCGGCTTTCGGCGTTTCCGCTGGCAGTGGAAGACGCGGACGGCTCGCCGATTCGAGCGGTTGCGGAGTGCTGGGAAGAGGAGAGCGGAGCGGGACGAACTGACGAACCGACAGATTGAATCCCGATCGAAAATGTCGGGGTTCAGGGATGACGCCTTCCGAATTCGACTGAACCTCATCGTCCTCCTGTTGCTCGTCTGCGCCTCGTTTCTCGGAGCCATCGCCGTCGGCGTGACGGGTGGGGAGGCGCTCGGTACGGCGATGCTCTTTTTGGCCGTGTTCGCCGGACTCTGCCTCCTCGTAGAGGAGTGGAAGCCCGGCGTCGAGGACGAGTTGAAACCTGCCGACGGTGCAAACGCCGAGGAGTCCGAAAGCGAATGGCGAGAACTGATTTTGAACCGAAGAACGGAGAAAAACGTCGAAAGCCCGCTCTCGTCCGGTCAGCCTTCCATGCCGCCGAACGAGAGCCCGCTCTCGATGTAGCGCTGGGCGAACAGGTACACGAGCACAATGGGCGTGGCGAACGTCAGCGCGAAGGCCGAGAACCGCGCCCACGGCGTCGAGTACTGCCCGACGAGGCTGTACAGGCCCACGGGAAGGGTGTACTTGCTCGTGCTGAGCAGGAGTTGCGCGACGATGAACTCCGTCCAGCCGGTGAGGAAACTGAAGACGAGCACCGTCGCCAGCCCCGCCTTCGACAGCGGGATGATTATCTCCCAGACGATGCGCCACGAGGGAGCTCCGTCCATCATCGCGGCCTCCTCGTATGAGGTCGGGATGTTGTCCATGTAGGTCTTCAACAGCCACGTGTTGAACGGGACGGCCGTCGCCGCGTAGTAGGCCGCCAGCGCCAGTTTGCTGTTGTCGAGGCCGAACTGGACAAACGTGGCGTAGAGCGCGATGAGCGCCGCCACGCCGAGCCCGCCGCCGATTTGGGTGAACAGGACGTACAGGTAGAGCACCTTCGACCGGAAGAGGAACTTCCGGCGCGAGAGCGCGTAGGCCGCCGGAATAACGATGGCCATCGTCAGGATGACGGTCGGCACCGCGACGGTGAAGCTGTTCCAGAGGAACAGCGGGAACTCCGAACAGCCGTCGAAGCGCGCGCAGTTCACCGTGGTCGAGACGCCGGGCGTGTGCAACGCGATTTCCGTCCCGAACAGGTGGATAGCGACGGTGTAGCTCGGAATCTCCATCCCGCCGAGCACCCAGAGGTACGCGTCGAACGAGGGTTTCTTCGGAAGGAGATGGATGCCGCTCGAACTGTAGAGCGACCCGCCGCTTCCCGAGAGCGAGGCGAGGAAAATCCAGTAGATGGGGAACAGCAACGCGCCGACCATCAGCAGCGCGAACGCGGTGGCGAGGAGTTTCGCCGCGACGAGACGCGGCGACACCTCGCCGGTCCGAAGGCCGACGACGGTGTACCGAACCGATTCGAGGGTGCGAGCCGGTGCGCCGAGGGCGTGTCGAACGTCGTCCGCGAACCCGCCGAGGATGCCGTCGCTCATTCGTCCACCCCCTCGGCGAGGCGGCCGCGTTTGACGTTCAGGAACATGAAGCCGCTGATGACGACGAGCGTCGCGGTCATGATTGCGGCCCCTTTGCCGTACTTGTCGAAGCGGAACGCCTCGCGGTAGCCGTACACGATGAGCAGTTCGTTCTGGCGGAGCGGACCGCCCTTGTTCATCACGTACGGGATGAGGAACTGCTGGAACGACGCCGCCGCCGTCAGAATCGACGCGAAGAGGACGGGGCGTTTGATGGACGGGAGCGTGACGTGCAGGAATCGGTTGAAGAAGCCCGCGCCGTCAACCATCGCCGCGTCGTGGAGTTCCTCGGGGACGTCCTGGAGCGCGCTGACGATGATGATGACCATGAACGGGTAGGCCAACCACGCCTCGGTGATGTTGTAGGCCAGAAGCGCCGTCCAGCGCTGGTCGAGCCACAGTATCGGCTGGAGGTGGAGTCCATTCAACACCTGATTCGCCAACCCGTACCGGGCGTTGCTGAAGATACCGCGCCAGACGGTGATGGTGAAGATGGTGGGAAGCCCCATCGGGATGATGATGAGCGAGCGCATGTAGCGCCGACCGATGACGTAGGGGTTGGTCAGCACGAGCGCGATGCCGATGCTCAGCGCGACCTTGAGCGAGACGCTGGTGGCGACGAAGAGCCACGAGATACCCATCGAGTTCCAAAAGCCCTCGTTGAGCGGGAGGGTTGTGCTGAACCCGAAGAGGACCAGCTTGAAGTGCGGCGCGCCGAACAGCACGTTCGCGTAGTTCTCGAAGCCGACGAACGAGAAACTGTTCGTGAACAGCGTCAGGTTCGTCGCGTCCGTGAACGACAGGTACACCGAGTAGAGGATGGGATAGAACATGAACGCCGAGAACAGAAACAGCCCCGGCAGTACCAGTAGTAGGGGCAGGTCGTCCCGGTCGAACACGGGGTTTTCCAGCGCTTGCGCGCCGCGTGTGAACGTCGAGCGAATACTCATTGCGAGGCCTTATTCCCAGTTCTGCTTGATGGTCGTTTCCGCCTCTTCGAAGGCCGGTTTGGCGTCCTGCTTGCCTTTGAGCACCTTGAGGAAGGCGTTTTTCACGGGGTCCCACACCTTGTTCATGTGCGGGGCGGTCGGCATGGGTTCACCCATAGTGACGGATTCGGAGAAGCCTTTGACCGCGGCCGGGAGGTCGTCGCTTCCCGCGAGATCCTTGTGGACCGGGATGAAGCCGTGGTCCTCGGCGAGTCCGAGGAGGAGGTCGGTGTTCGTGGTGTGCCACTCGGCGAACTTCCGACCGGCCGTGGCGTTCTTGCCACCCTCGTTCATTTTCTTGGCGAAGTACCACATCTTGACGCCGGTGTACGGTTTGGGCTCGCCACCCTTCGGTTTCGGTAACGGAGCGACGCCGACGTCCAGACCGGCGTCCCGGACGGTGCCGAGGTACCACGGGCCGTTGATGGCGAACGGGGCGTTGCCCTCGTTGAACACGGCGGCCTGCGGGTCGTACTTCTGGTCTTTCGGCGAGTATTTCGCCAGTTCGTCGCGCACGAACCGGAAGCCCTTGAGCGTCTCCGGTTTCGTGAGACCGAGTTCGTCCTTCTTCTCGTCGTAATAGAAGCCGCCGAACGCTTGCGCATAGCCGCTGATGAAGTAGGGGTCGATAGGGTACGAGAGGCCGTACTTTCCGTTCGCCGGGTCGTGGTGCTCGTCCATGATGGACTGCATCTCGCTCACCGTCTCTGGCGGTTCGTCCACCATGTCCTTGTTGTAGAGCAGCGCGACCGTCTCCGCGGCGTACGGCAGGCCGAGCGTCTCGCCGTTGAACTGGACCGCCCGTGCCGCCGCGTTGGTGTACGTCGATTCTGGGTCGACCGAAAGCTTGTCACTCTGGTCCGAGAGGAACCCTGCGAGTTGGTACTCGCCGACCCAATCGTGGGCCCACTGGAACATGTGCGGTCCCTTCCCGGCGGGGAGTTTGTTCTCGATGGTCTTCTGCAGGTCCGAAATTTCGGAGAGTTGTATCGAGTCGCCGGTCTTCTCGTGGAACGCCTTCACGTTCGCTTCGAGACTCTTTTTCGGTCCCTTCGGACGCGAGTGCCAGAGCTGTGCGGTCCCGCCGTTCGTCTGGTCGTTCCCGCCGTTGCCGTCGCCACCGTCTCCGTCGCCGTTCGACGTTTCCTCGCCGCTCGCGTCCTTGTCGTCGTCGTTCACACTGATACAACCCGCGAGGGTGATACCGGCCAGTGCACCGCCTGTCTGTAGGAATTTCCGCCGTGGGTACGACATGAGTTATCCGTTATGAAATATGACTTCACGTATTTAACCGTTAGGGATTTTCGTGTCGTTTTTGAATCGACATATTCGAGAGAAGCAGTTAGGCGGTCGATTTTGCCGCCTAAAAGTGGTATGAAATATTCCATCACAGATTTGGCGCGATGGGAAAGAACTTTACCGTGGTACGACACCACACGAGGTAATGGCAAAGCTTCGACTGGAGACCCTCAGAAAGGAGTTCGACCGCGGGCAGATCGTCGCGGTGGACGATCTCGGCCTCGACATCGAGGACGGGGAGTTCGTCACGCTGGTCGGCCCGTCCGGGTGCGGGAAGACGACGACGCTCCGTATGATAGCCGGATTGGAAAGCGCCACCAGCGGTCACATCTACATCGGCGACGAGGACGTGACGGACGTCCACGCGAAAAACCGCGACGTGGCGATGGTGTTCCAGAACTACGCGCTCTACCCGCACAAGACCGTCGAGGAGAACATGGGCTTCGGCCTCCGGATGAGCACCGACCTCTCGAAGGAGGAACGGCACGAACGGGTGTACGAGGCCGCCGAGATGATGGGAATCGAGAACCTGCTCTCGGACAAACCGGACGAGTTATCCGGCGGGCAGAAACAGCGTGTGGCGCTCGGCCGCGCCATCGTCCGCGAACCCGACATCTTCCTCTTCGACGAGCCGCTCTCGAACCTCGACGCCAAACTCAGGACCACGATGCGCACCGAAATCCAGCGCATCCAGCAGGAACTCGGGATTACGTCGGTGTACGTCACGCACGATCAAGAGGAGGCGATGACGATGGGCGACCGAATCGTCATCCTCCGGGACGGCGAACTCCAGCAGATGGGCGCGCCGACGGACGTGTACGACCGGCCGACGAACCGCTTCGTCGGCGGCTTCATCGGCTCGCCGAGCATGAATTTCATCGACGTCAACGCGACGCAGGAGGGCGGGACCGTCGTCCTCACGGACCGCGACGGCTCGTTCTCCTGTCGTCTCCCGTCGTCGTTCGCCGACCGAATCCGGGACGTGAACGGGGCGTTCACCGTCGGCATCCGCCCGGAGGACATCTTTCCCGCGAGCGAGCAGGACGAAAACGTCCTCACGACCACCGTGGAGGTCGTCGAACCCATCGGAAGCGACAACTACCTCTACCTCGACGCGGCCGATGACTTCATCGCGCGGGTCGATTCCGACGTTGAACCGGACCCCGGCGAGACGATTCGAGTCACGTTCGCGGAGGACGACGTGCATGTCTTCGACGGGGAAAACGGCGAGGTCGTCGGCGAGAAAGATACGGTCGCAGGAAAAGCCTCGGCCTGAAACAGATTCGATTCGGTCGTCAGTCGTCCGCGACTCGTTCCGTCGGTTGCAAGGCGTCCCGTTCGTCCAGCGCCGCGACCGTCGCCAGTCGAATCGCGTGGGGCCATCCGAGCGGCGTCGCGCTGTCGGCCGCGCCCGCGTCGAAGAACTGTTCAGGGAGGTAGCCGCTGTCCGCACAGAGCGGTCCGTCCGGCAGGAGAAGCGCGAGCAGGTCGCGCGAGCGGCGCGAGAACGCCTCGGCGCGCCGGTCGTCGCGCTCCGAAAGCAGGTCGGCCAGTTCGCTCGCGGCGTTGGCACCCCACGCCGTCGAAACCGTCCATATTTTGGGTGCGTCCTGTTCGCGGACCCGCCAGTCGTCGCCCTCGAACCGGGCGAGGCCGCGGATATCGCTCTCGTCCGGGTCGCGCCAGAGGCCGTCGAGGACGGCCTCGGTGTGGGAGACGATGCGGTCCACCTGTTCCGCGTCGAGGGCGACGACTGCCGCCGCGGCGCGGTGTGCGGCGGCGAGTGCCAGCGCGCTGGAATCCAGTCGTTCGTCGCGTTCGCCGTCGACGAGTCGAAGCGCGTAGAACTCGCCCGTCCACAGTTCGTCCAGTCCGTCGAGGACCGCGTTCGCGCCGTCCAACGCGCGGTCCCGTAGGTCGTCGGCCACCGGCGCGCGGGCGAGCGCGGCGTACCCTTCGAGGTACGTCGCGGCGGTGTGGGCGAACCGTCCGGTCATGTTCTCCCACGCGTTCTGGCAGTGGACCGGCAAGCCGTCGGCTTCGAGCGTGTCGTCGAGACCGTCGAGCGCCGCTCGGAGCGTCTCCCGAACCGTCGATTCGAGGTCCGAATCGAGATTCCGCGTTCGGAGGTAGGTAGCGAGGAACGCGATGACGCTCCCCGTCTGGTCGGCCTGATAGTCCGCCCCGTCGCCCGCCTCGACGCGGGCGTTCGCCCATCCGGGCGCGATGGTTCCGTCGTGGGGCCAGACGCGGTGAGGCCACGTACCGTCGTCGCGTTGCGTTTCGCAGTAGAGGCGCGCACTTCGGGCGTGCCAGTCCGACAACGAGAGGTCGAAGTGGCCGTCCGCGGCGAGCAGGAACCGCGAGATTTCCGCGTCGTCGCGGAACCACGTGTAGCCGTAGCCGCCGGAGTAGCGGTAGAACGGGTCGAAATCCGGTCCGGCGATGCGCGCGCCGGTATCGGCCGAGAGGAACGAGAGAACGCGCAAATCGTCGGTGACGGCGGTCGCCGTCGGCGTGTCGAGCGTCGCGTCGGGGGACCGTTCCGGGGACCGTTTCTCGGCGGCGGCGCGAAGCGCTTCGGCCGAATCGTACTTCGACGCGAGTTCCCGAACGCGGGAAAGCGCGTCCTCGCGCGGCGTTTCGCCGTGGTCGGCGAGCAACGAGACGAGCGTGGCACCCTCGTCGAGCGCGAGCGAGACGACGAGTTCGCCGCTGAGTCTGCTCTCCTCGTATCGCCCGGCGTCGCCCATCGGGGGAACCTCCTGCGGACGGTCCGACAGGAGGGTTTCGAAGTTCGCGGGAACGAGACCGTCGATTGCGCTCGGCCGGGGTGCCGTGGCGAGGTAGTCGTGTTCTTCGGCGTGAAACACCTCGACCGCATCGCCGTGGCGGAGTTGGCCGATTCTGTCGTCGCGGCCGTCGGGCGCGAACCCGAGGTAGGCGACGAGTTCGACGTCGCCGGAGGTCTCTCCATTCCCGACGAAACGCGTGAGGTGAGCGTCGTCGAGCGTCAGATCGTGCTGGGTGAGCGACCAGTCTTCGGCCTCGTGTTCGGTGACGACGAGGGCGGTGCCGTCGTCGTATCGCTGCGTCGAGTCGAGCGAGTCGAACCAGACGAGTTCGCCGTTCCGCCGAACGCCGAACCGGGAGCGGTCGATACCGTAGCGGCCGGAGAGCGGGTAGGAGTAGTCGCGGAGCGACCCGTGCGGGCCGACGTGGACGAGACGACCGCCGAGACCGGAGAATCGGCCCGCAGTCGTCCGGCGCTCACCGGGGAAACGGGTCGCGTTCCCGCAGTGACGTTTGAAATCGGAAAGTGCGTCACGGAGCGTCATCAGGTACCACCACGAGAAGCGACGGTAAAAGGCTTGGTGAAATAATCCTTCACAGATTATCGTCGGAGCGCAAGATAGTTAATCCTCCTCTTCGCCGTGGAACACATGCACAGTGTAGCTCCTCCGCGGTTTACCACGGTCGGCGAGTCGGTGGAACTGGCACCGCGCGACCCGGATCCGGATGCGGGTTCAGATGCGGACTCGGATGCAGATTCGGATTCGAAGTACAGTTGGACCGTCGAAGCGCGTCCGGACGGAAGTTCGGCGGTCGTCAGCGACGATGCGGTCGTCCACTTCACGCCCGACGTTCCCGGCGTCTATCGACTTCGCCTCACCGCGCCCGACGGCGAGCGCGAACGGTTCGTTCGCGCGTTTCCCGACGTGCGCCGCACCGCGCGGTTCGAGTTGCCGCTGTCCGACCTCCAGATACCCCACGAGGAACTGGAGTCCATCTGTATCATGGGACCGTTCAACGAGCAACTCGTGGGACGGGACCGCCCGACCTACGAGGACGGGGCGTACGTGTACGAGACGAAACTGCCGCCCGGGGAGCACCCCTACGGATTCCTGCTGAACGACGACCTCACCGAGCAGGTTCGGGGGACGCTCTCGGTTCCGGGATCGGGATGGCCGCGAATTCGTCTCGACGCGGAGCGGGAGGCAGGAGACGTCCTCGTCACGGCCGACGCGAAAGCCGCATCCGACAGCGACTACTCGGACGACGAACTCGCGGTGGAGTTCTACATCGGCGAGCGCGCCGGGAGCGCGCTCGCCAGCGGGGAGAAACGCGTTCATCGAGTCGAAAGCGACGGACGAACCGTCCGAATCCCCCGCGACGAAATCGGCGACGGGCGACGGGTTCACGCCGTCGCGGTCGGCGAGCGCCACAGCGTCGCCGACCGCGTGGAGATTCGCGGCGACGACGAAGCGGGTCGAAATCGGAACGCACGGACGCGAATCCACCGACCGAACGACCCGCCGGAGTGGGCGGCGTCGCCGACGGTGTACGAGATTTTCGTCCGGTCGTTCGCGGGGGAGACGGTCGATACCACCTTCACTGAACTGGAGCGCCGGGTCCCCTACCTCGAATGGCTCGGGGTGGACTGCGTGTGGTTAACCCCGATTCTGGGGAGTCCGACGACGCACGGCTATCACACGACGAACTACTTCGAGACGGCGGACGACCTCGGCACGCGCGCCGAATTCGAGTCCTTCGTCGCCGCCTGCCACGACGTCGGGATTCGCGTCATCTTCGACCTCGTTATCAACCACTCCTCGCGCGACCACCCCGCGTTCCAGATGAGCGCGGCGGGGGTACCCGAGTACCGGGATTGGTACGTCTGGGAGGAGGACGGGAAAGCGGGAGAAACGAAAGCCCAGCGCTACTTCAACTGGGAGCGGATTCCGAACTTCAACTTCGATTCGCTCGCGGTCCGGCGCTTCCTGCTCAACGTGGTGGACGAGTGGGCGGGACTCGTGGACGGGTTCCGATGCGACGTGGCGTGGGGCGTCCCCCACGAGTTCTGGAAAGAGGTCGCCGACCGCGTGCCCGCCGATTTCCTGCTCCTCGACGAGACGATTCCGCGCGACCCGGCCTACCACGAGGGCGAGTTCACGATGCACTACGACACGACGCTGTACGGTACGCTGCGCGACATCGGGACGGGGGAAAAACCCGCATCCGCCGTTTTCGACGCGCTGGAGGATTCGAAACGCGTCGGGTTCCCCGACAGCGCGGTCCATCTGAGGTACGTCGAGAACCACGACGAATCGCGCTACCGCGAGGAGTGCGGACGCGACGCGCTGAAAGCCGCCGCGGCGGCGACGTTCACGCTCCCCGGCGCGCCAATGATATACTACGGGCAAGAGCGCGGCATGACCGAATACCGGGGCAGGATGCGCTGGGACGACGGCGACGACGAGTTGACGGCCTTCCACCGCTCGCTGTGCGAAACCCGCGACGAGTTGTCCGTCCTTCGGGACGGAACGGTCGAGCGGGTCGAATGGGAGAGCGATTCGGAAGCGGTCGTCGCGTTCGCCCGCGAGACGGACGCCGAACGCATCGTCGTGGCGCTGAACTTCTCGGAACGGCCGCAACCGGTTCGAATCGACGAACGAATCGAAGCCGAAGACTTGGTGACGGGAACGCGGATTCCGACGGCGAGACGAGACGACGGCGGAACGCTCGCCGGGACCGAACTCCTCGTTTCGGATGCCCTCGTCGTTCGAGCCACCGGGGAAAGTAAATAGATACCCGAGAAACCATGAGCCAAGAAATGGACGACCGTACGCTCTCAGGACTCCTCCGCCAGTTCGGTCTCTCGGAGAAGGAAGTCGATACGTATCTCGCGATTCTTGAACAAGGTGAAGCCAAAGCCAGCACCATCGCCGACGACGCTGGGGTGTCGAAGCGGTACGTCTACAGCACCAGCGAGAAGTTGGCGGAACGCGGGTTCGTGGAGGTGAACGACCACGTCGTCCCGACCATGATTCGCGCCAACCCGCCCGAGCGGGTCATCGGCACGCTCGCCGACCGGGTGGAGACGATGCGGCCTGCCCTCGACGAGCGATACTCGGCGACGACCAGCGAACCCGACCAGTTCGAGGTCATCAAGTCCCGCGTCACCGTCATCAAGCGGATTCAAAACCGGCTCGCGGCGGCGAACGAGGAGGTCACGCTCTCGATACCCTACGAACACCTCCCCGAGGTCGCGAGCGAACTCGAAAGCGCGGTCGAGCGCGGGGTTCTCGTGTTGCTCGTCCTCAGTGGCGTTCACCGGGACGACGTGGACGAGACGGAGTTCGAGGGACTCGCCAGCACGGTCCGCGTGTGGCGCGAACCGATGCCGACAACACTCACGGTGGACAAGCAGTTCGGCCTCGTCGCGCCGACGGAGATGATAGTCCGCTCGAACAGCGACAAGCAGGCCATCACGTTCGCACAGGAACAGCTCGTGCCGGTTCTCGTCGGGTCGTTCTTCGGCAACTACTGGCCCATGGCGAACGAAGTGTACGCGACGGAACCGGTGGCGCTGCCGAAGACCTTCGACGACTTCCGCTCCGCCGTGTTGCAAGCGACGCTCCACCTCAGGAAAGGAAACAGCATCACCGCGCGCGTCACGGGACGGCCGGTCGGCGAGGAGACGGACCCCACGACGGTCGAAGGGAGCGTCGTCGACGTCCGCCAATCGCTGCTCGAACCGGCGTCGAACGCGTTCCCGGTCGAAGCGGCGCTCGTCCTCGAAACCGAGGACGGCGAAGTGACGGTCGGCGGTTCGGGGTCGTTCGTCGAGGACTTCGAAGCCGAGGCCGTGACGCTCGAATTCGCTCAGTAACGCTCGACGTGTCGTTCGAGGAGGGCCCGGTTCTTCCGATTCGCCTTCCACGCCGCGTCGAAAACAGAACCGAGTACGGGAACCGACCCGCCGAACGTGTCGATTGCGACGTTTGCGAGCATTCGTGCGAGCACGTGACGCGGAACGTCCATTCGGTACCCTTCGAGCGCGATATAGAGCGAGATGAGCGCCGAGGCGAGGTCGCCGCCGACGGGAAGCAAGCCGAGAATCGGGTCCAGACCGACACGAAACTGAGTCCCGGGGATACGAAACGCCTCGTCGAGGAGGCGGCTCACCGTTCGTACTCGCTCGATGGATTTCCGCTTGCGGCGAGGGAGCGTTTCGGGAATGTCGGCGGTGTTCATGGAGGTATATCCAGGCACTCCGTCGGGATAGGCGTTCCGGCAGTCAGGCGGCCGGGAGGAGGGCGATCCGGCGGTCGAGCAGGATAATTCGGCAGTCCAGTAGTCGAGCCATCCGACAGTTCGGCCGGTTCGTTTACGGAGAGGAGTACCGTCAGCGTCGGCCATGCGCGAGGTCGAAATCACGTCGATACATCGGATGACGCCGCGAGTCAAGCAGTTCGAACTCGTCGCGGACGAAGCGTTCGAGTACGAACCAGGCCATCACACCTACCTTCACTTCGAACGGGAGGGCGATGACGGTGAGAATGGAGAAACGCAAGACGGGGAAGTCGTCCGGCCGTACACCGCGACCGGGTTGCCTGGGACGGACAGCATCACGCTGGCGATAAAGCGCTACGACGACGGGACCGCCTCGGTGTACATGCACGACCGCGAACCCGGGGACACCATCGAAATCGAGGAGTTGGACGGCAACCTCTATCTCCGAGACCTCGATTCCGACGTCGCCTTCGTCTCGACTGGAACTGGAATCACGCCGATGATGGCGATGGTGAAACAGTATCTTCGGGACGGGACCGGCCACGCGACCTTCCTCTACGGCGAAAAGACGCAAGAGGACGTGATGTACCGCGAGACGCTGGACCAACTCGAAGCGGAGCACGAGAACCTGACCGTGGTCTACTCGCTCTCGAACGAGGACTGGAGCGGCCGAACGGGACACGTCCAAGCACACATCGAGGACGTCGTTCCGGACCCCGAAGCGACCGATTTCTACTGCTGTGGCGTCCCGGGAATGGTCGTCGAAACCACGGAGAAACTGGCCGACATCGGCCTCCCGGACCATCGAATATACAGCGAAGGATGGGAGGAGGACGAAGTTTCCGGGGAGTGAGCTTCCGAAACACCCAATCGAGCGGCCGGTGAGAGACGAGACATGGACGACACGCGCGTCACGGTGTGGAACGAATTCCGGCACGAGCGAGAGGACGAAGCGAGCGAGGAGTGCTATCCCGACGGCATCCACGCGGTGCTCGCCGAAGCGTTCGAGGAGCGAGGTTTCGCTGTCGAGACAATGACGCTCGACGAACCCGAGCACGGGCTGACGGAGGAGGTGCTCGACGAGACGGACGTGCTCACCTGGTGGGGGCACACAGCACACGACGAAGTGGAAGACGAAGTAGTTGAGCGGGTACAACAGCGCGTCCTCGACGGGATGGGGCTCATCGTCCTCCATTCGGGTCACTTCTCGAAGATTTTCAAGCGGTTGATGGGAACGAGTTGCGACCTGAAGTGGCGGGAAGTGGGCGAGCGAGAGCGCCTGTGGGTCGTCGAATCCGGCCACCCCATCGCGGACGGAATCGAAGAGCAAGTCGTCGTTCCGAACGCGGAGATGTACGGCGAACGGTTCGACGTTCCGGCCCCCGACGAACTCGTCTTCGTCAGCTGGTTCGAGGGCGGGGAAGTGTTCCGAAGCGGATGTTGTTACCGCCGCGGGTCGGGACGCATCTTCTACTTCCGACCCGGTCACGAAACGTACCCGATTTACCGACAGCCCGAGATTCAGCGAATCTTGGGAAACGCCGTCGAATGGGCCGCCGCCGGGAGCGGTGCCCGTCCCGAGTTCGGAAGGGTTCCCGAGCCACCCGAAGAACGGTAGCTCGATAGTCGCAACGGAGAGCCGAACACGTAGACTGGACCGAAATAGACGTACAACGAGCAGACAATTGATGTGAAACGATAGACGGGATAAACCGGAATACGTGAAGTATGTGATGTATCCAAGATGACGAGGACAAAGTTATATATTGGTCACATACGAGACGTGTAATGTAGAATGGAAGGTCGCCCGATTCGGGTGCTCCACGTCGAAGACAACGAGTTCTTCGGAACGATAGCGTCGCAAATCCTCCACCAGGAGATAGAGGACGTGACCGTTCGCACGGAGATCGTCCCAACGGACGCTCTGGCCCGCCTCGAACAGAAGCAGTTCGATTGCGTCGTTAGTGACTACGAGGTGCCGGAGATGGACGGCCTCGAACTGCTCGACGCGGTGCGAGAACGAGCACCCGAAATGCCCTTCATCCTCATGACGGGGGGCGGAAGCGAGAAAACGGCGAGCAAAGCGATTTCCGCTGGAATTACCGACTATCTCAGGAAAGGGACCGGAAAGAGACAGTTCGTCGCCCTCGCAAACCGAGTCGAGAACGCGGTCGCACATCGACGTGCGGAACAGGCGGTTCGACGCCAAATAGCGATTAACGAACTCATCTGGGGCATCAGCCAATCGCTTCTCGAAGCATCGACACGCGGGGAGATAGAGGAAGCCGTTTGCGAACGACTCGCAGCGTCCGAATCGTATCGCTTCGCGTGGATCGGAAAAGCCGATGACGACGGACGGATCGTTCCCCGCGTCTCCGCGGGAGTCGAGGCGGGATACCTCGACGACGTACTCCACACCGATTCGCAAGGATACCACTACACGCCGCTCGCACGCGCCGTCGAAACGGGACAGATGCAGATAACACAGAATATCGGCACGGATTCCTCCGCCGAGGAGTGGCAACGGAAGGCCCGCAAGCGCGGCTATCGGTCGAAGGCAACGATACCCCTCAGATACGAAAGCACCCTTTACGGGGTGTTGAACGTCTATTCTTCTCACCCGCACGCATTCGACGAAACGGAGCGACACGTCCTCTCGAAGTTCGGCAACAGCATCGTGTACGCCATCAACTCCGTTCGGACGCGACAGGAGTTGCTCCGTCGTGAACAACGCCTCCAAGTGTTCAACCGCATCCTCCGACACAACCTTCGAAACGACCTCAACGTCGTTCTCGGACACGCGGACAACCTCATAGAATCGGTCCCCGAGGCGACCGAAAGCGCCGAAATCATCAAACGAAAGGCGACAGACCTGATAGACGTCATCGAAAAGGCCCGCGAGGTCGGTCGAACGCTCGACAAACCCAGCCGGACGCGGGCCGCCATCGAAATCACGGGTCTCATCGAACGGACGTGCTCTGATCTCCGAGAAGCGTACCCTTCGGTCGAGCTCTCCGCTGATCTCCCCGAGAGGGCGTGGGTATATGGCGACAAAACGCTCGATACGGTCGTCAACGAGGTCGTCGAAAACGCCATCAAACACAACGACCGCGAACGGCCGACGGTGACGCTTTCGGTAACGACCGTCGAGGAGGACGAGAAACGGTGGGTAGAGATCGTCGTTGCAGACGACGGACCGGGAATCCCGGAGGAAGAACAGGCGGTACTCATCGAAGGGAGAGAAACCGCCCTCCAACACGGTAGCGGACTCGGATTGTGGCTGACGAACTGGATCGTCGGTAAGTTCGGAGGCGAGCTACACTTCGGTACCAATCAGCCGATGGGGAGCATCGTGACGATTCGACTCAAACGCGCCGATCCGTCGGTAGGGTAGTCGAGACACATCGGATAGTGGAACTCGTTGGATAATCGGAACCCGTTGGATAATCGGAACCCGTTGGATAATCGGAACCCGTTTTCTCTCCGTCGGCCGTCGGGACGGGACAATTCGACCGGCAGTTGCGCGCGCCTGCTGCAAACAACCTGTTACAATCTCGCTCCTGGTACCGTCCTCACACCGATAGATGGTGACCCCACTCGGATTGAGAATCCATTCTGCTTCCGTTAGTTTCTCGATTTTTTAACATCAGAGGAACATTCAACAATAAATATATAGTGGTGAAGGAAAATGATCGGAATGAGATGAGCACTGAACTCCCACGTACCATCGACCGCTTCCGACAGCCGGAGTACACGGGTGAAAATCGCTGTACACCCTGTACGATAGTCAACGTCGCTATCGCCGTCGTCGTCAGTACGATACTGACGTTTCCAGCGATGCCGCTCGGGATCGCGTTCTTCGCGTTCAGTATGGCCGCGATTTATCTCCGCGGGTACCTCGTTCCCGGAACACCGTGGTTTACGAAAACCTACTTCCCCGACTGGTTGCTTCGAAAGTTCGACAAACACGAAATGCCGACCGCGACACCGGAACCGACGGACCGCGAGCCGGAGGATGTTCTCTCCGAGGCGAACGTCGTCGAACCCTGTGCCGAAATCGACGACCTCTGCCTCGACGAGGAATTCCGCTCGGCATGGCACGAGAACATGGAGCGCGTCATGGCGGACGGTGCTGAAAAGCGGGACTTGAGTCGGATTCTTGGCGCGGACGAATCGGAGTTGGAGTTCGAAGAGCACGACTCCGCCTTCATCGCCCGAATCGAGGGCCGCCGACTCGGCCAATGGGAATCTCGACCCGCGCTGATCGCCGACCTCGCGGCCGCCCGCGAGCTGAGCGACCGATACGATCACTGGGACGACCTCTCCGTCGACAACCAAAGCCGCATCCTTAGCGGCCTTCGTATCTTCCTCGATACCTGCCCGGAATGTGGTGATAATATCACGGCGGAGCAGGAAACCGTCGAGTCCTGCTGCCGGTCGATGGAAGTCGTCGCCGCCACCTGTGAAGGGTGTGACGCACGTATCCTCGAAGTCGAACAAACCGAATAAGAACCCCGTTATTCGGCCTGTTTCTACCGAACGATGTAACAATCGTAACAATCGACCTTCTTCCAATTCCGCTTCAAAACACAGTGTCAACGATTGTGTCAGTGGAAAGGCAGGTCGATTCGATGGAAATGGGAATTTGATTGGTATTTGGTGGGGGTTTGATTGGAGTTTGATGGGGATCGAATTGGGATGGGGATCGAATAAATGAGAGAACGAGCCGAAGTCGAGGTTCTCAGCCACACCACTGTTTCCGTTGTTTCTACGCTCGACAGACCGAATTCGGAGGTTATAAATTCATTGATTTTCTAGAAGAAAAAACGTCGTAGAACGAATGAGAACCCAACTGATGGGAAATACTTGCATATACCGAGAACTCGTTGACTCCTCTATTTCCGCTGTTCTCTCTCCCGAGCAACGATGGGATTGTTTCGAGGAGGTTATAAGCAACCCCGCGATTTCCGCTGTTTCCGTCGCTTCGTCGAATTACTTGACGACCCCATGGTTTCCGCTGTTTTCAACGGGACCACCGTGTGTTCTGTCGGTGCTGTGGCTGCCGTATCGTCACTGTTTTCTCGCTGTTGTGGGACCGATTTCTCGCCGTCGGCGAACCAGTCGGTACTGTCGAACAAGTCGTTCTGTTGAACAGGTCGTTACGGCGAATCGGTCGTTATGGTGGATGGTCGTTACTGGTATATCCTCACTACAGTCGCAGTCTCCTCGTGACCCGTATTTGTAGAACTCGTGTTGCTATCGTTCGCTGTAGGCGAGTAGTGGGTGAGTAGTAGATAAGAAGTAGGTGAGTAGTGAGCCGTACTCTGATAGCAGAATGGTGAACATCACAATCCGTGCTGTATCCCATCTCGACTGTACCGTTCAGTCTGGGATATCCATCGTCCCCTTGCTGATGCCGACCCGAACCGAAGTACACGGTCCTACACACCCCACGATTTCCGCTGTTGGACGAATGAAACGTGCGGTGCCACCAAACGGAATGAGAATATGGGTAAGGGGACACCCACCCCATGATTTCCGCTGTTTTGGTGGGAAAGGGTGGGGGGGAGGGGGTGGGGGAGAAGAGGGAAGAGAAGTTCAATCCCACTCAACGGGTGAACATCTGTGCCGAACAGCGGAAACAGAGGAGTTTCTGCCGTACAGAGAACGGACCAAAAAGACGGGAAAGTCGCGGTAAAAGCGTCCCTCCTTGCTGATAAAGCAGTTCAGCTGGGATATGAATCGAAAAGGTCGAGAACAACCCACTAGTTAAACCCATGGATTATCTTTGAATGAGATTCTAAAAAATGAACCGGGAAACGCCTCGGGAAACGACTGGAAAAAGCCACGAAAGCCGTAGTGTCAAATAAAACGTCATTATGAACTATAGTTGCTTGAACTATAGTCTAGTTTAATAGAATTATTAAGTTGTTCTTTTTCGCTATTACGGGTATTGTTATACGATATAGGTAATAAAAGTACCGCCTTCTAGAGACCGCCTTCCTCCACCCCCACCATCCTTTTCCCAAAGACTCCGGAAACTATGGGGTGGGTGTCCGTTTATAAACGACTCGTGTCTTTTCAACACCTCGCCATCAACTAAACACGTGAATTCTACGGCCAAATAACCTCTTCCTCGATTCTACTCGAATAGATTCTCCTCGTCATCTTCTCCAACCCCATCGTTTCCGCTGTCCGTCTCACTTCTTCTCCGACGTGTTCGCACTCCGTGATTCTCCGTTTCTCGTCCGTGATCACCTTTTCCGATTTCCCTTTCCGGATTTCTCTTCTCGTTCTTCCTTTCCGTTCTCCCTTTTCGCTCCCCCTTCCGGTTTTTCGTCTCCAAGTTACCGAGTCTCGGAGTTACCGAAACACTTCCCCGCGGACAACGGAAACGATGCACCGGGACAAATCCTGAGAGGGCTTAAATCATTCGGAACAAAAGAAACAAAGGACGGCCCAGTTTTATATACTCGACCGTGAATACGTTGTGTAATGACCTCGTTTAGTTTCGACCGGGATAACTCCCTTTATAAAAATCGGGACGCCCTTTTGGAGGAGTACACGCCGAATAATCTGGTCGGTCGGGACGACGAACTCGAAGAGTATCACGCCGCACTGCAACCGATAATCAACGGGGAAGCGCCGTCGAACATCTTTCTGTACGGGAAAAGCGGGGTCGGAAAAACCGCTGCGACGCGATTTCTTCTGAACCAACTGCAGGAAGACGCCGCACGGTACGACGATATCACCCTCTCCGTCGTCGAGATCAACTGCGACGGTCTCAATTCGAGCTACCAGGTCGCGGTTCGGCTCGTAAACACGCTCCGTGACCCGGCTGATCAGATCAGCAACACCGGCTATCCGCAAGCACAGGTCTACAGCTTCCTCTGGGACGAACTCGACGAACTCAACGGTACCATCATCATCGTTCTGGACGAGGTAGACCACATCAACGACAATTCCATTCTCTATCAAATCCCTCGCGCGCGGAGCAATGGATACCTCGAACACGCCAAAATCGGCCTTATCGGCATCAGCAACGACCTCTCGTTCCGCGATTCGCTCTCGGCGAAAGTTCGCTCCTCGCTCTGTGAAAAGGAAGTCTCGTTCCCGCCGTACGACGCGACGGAACTCCAGAAGGTGCTTTCCCAGCGTGAACAGGTCGCGTTTCACGAGAACGCCCTCGCGGAGGACGTGATTCCGCTCTGTGCGGCGTACGGTGCACAGGACGCCGGTGACGCACGACAGGCGCTGGATTTGCTCCTCGAAGCGGGGGACCTCGCACGGAAGGACGCGGCCGGGCAGGTTGTCGACCATCACGTTCAAGAGGCGCGCCGGAAACTCGAACGCGACCGCATCATGGAGGGCGTCGCGGACCTCACCCAACACGCGCGTCTCATCCTCTACGCGCTCACGTCCCTCGAAGCGGAGGATAACTCCCCCGCCCGTTCGCGGGATATCCGCCCTCGGTACGAGCAACTGTGTAACCACATCGGCACCGAGGCGCTCACGAGCAGGCGAATGCGCGACCACCTCGCCGACCTTGCGATGCTTGGCGTCATCTCTTCGACCGAGAAAAACGAGGGAATGTCCGGCGGGAAGTACCGCGAGCATGCGCTCAAACAGGACCTCCATCTCGTTGTGAGCGCCCTCGAAGAGACCATCGAACTCGCTGGCGTCCACGAAAGTATCCGCCCGTACTATCAGTCACTGCTCGACGAGCGCGAGGACTGAGAAAGAGGTGTACACGAGAGGCGAGAATGGGTGAGGAGTGAGAATGAACGTCGACTGCGGAACGAGGCTGTACGAGGAACGAAGGATAACGCACGTCCTCACGCCTAACACCACCGTTTCCGTTGTAATGGCAACGTCACTGTAGTCGAATTAACTCCACAATTTCCGTTGTTTTTCCGATGCCGGGTTTTGATTCCCGTATATAACCGCTCAACCCCTCCATTTCCGCTGTTCTTCGCAGCTCATTCTCCGAATCCCGCCCTTCTCTCCTTTCTACCGTTCTTTGTTCTCCAAATCTCTTCTCCGTCATTTCTCCGACTCACTCCACGCCGACGCTGATGCCGCCGCGTCCGGGTGCTTTCGGTCGCTCACCGAGAACGACCGTCTCCGACAGCCGTTGCCCGTTTCGGACGAGTTCGACCTCTGCCTCCTCTCCCGGTCGCGCTTCGATGAGGAGGTGTCGCATCAACTCCTCGTGTGAACGCACCGCTCGTCCGTTCATACCGACGATGACATCTCCACCGACGGGGACGTCGCGTCCGCGGAGCGTTCGCACCGATTCGCATCCCACGAGGGCACCGCTCGCCGGACCGAGACGCACGTCCACGACGAGCACCCCGCGCGTCTCCGCTAACTCGTTCGCCTCGGCGACGAGCGGCGACACGTCTACCGTCGAGATTTTGAGGTACGGATGGCGGTAGGTGCCGGTTTCTATCAGCGTCGGTACGACCCGAGAGACGATGGCTCCCGAGATGGCAAAGCCGATGCCGTCCCCCTGTCGAGCGCGGTTGACGCCGACGACTTCCCCGTCGAGCGTCACGAGTGGTCCGCCGCTGTTTCCGGGATTGATGGCCGCGTCGGTCTGTACGGTGTCGGGAATGGCGAAGCCGTTCCCGGTGGGGAGCGAGCGATTCGTCCCACTGACGATACCCGTCGTAATCGTTCCGTCGAGTCCCATCGGGTTCCCGAGCGCGGCGACCCGCTGTCCCGGCGTCGGCGCATCCGCCGCAACGGCGAGCGGTTCGGCGTACGCCGGAAGGTCTGTGACTTCGACGACCGCGAGGTCGGTTCCACCGTCTCGTCCGACGACGCGTCCGGTTCGCCAGTCGCCCTCGCTGAATCGGAGTTCCACCTCGTCGATACCGCCGACGACGTGCCCGTTCGTCACGACATATCCGTCCGGCTCCCGCTGGGCGCCGTGGTCGTATATGAATCCCGACCCCGCGCCGCTCCTCGTCGGGCCGTTCACGTCCCGCGGCGTGACGTACACCGACACGACCGACGGAATCGTTTCGTCGTACAACCGTTCGTATAGCGACTGTTCGTTTATGGGGTGCTCATCTGCCAACTGCTCGTCCGTTTCGTATTTGTCGTCTGACTCGTGTTCGTTCATGCTTCGTTCGACTCTCGAACGCACGGCCGCTGTTTGCCGACTCGCTCGATGTTCGCCACCGCTTTGCGATTCGGAGGCGACGACATCCGGGGCCGCGGCTCGATCGCCGAATTCACGATAGGTTAGTGCCGAATACGGTTAAGCACGTCACTTGCTATCATCAACCATTGCTCGCTCCGGATTTCTCCTTCGTGACCGTCACGGGAACGTGCTTGTACGTCGGAATCTTCGATTCGGGGTCGAGTTCGTCGCCAGTGAGTTGATTGACGAGCGGTTCGGCGAAGTGGAACGTCAGGAACACCACGCCGGAACGAATCGACGGCGTGACCGCCACGCTCGCTTCCACCCGGCCGTGCTCGCTCTCGACGACGACCGTTTCCCCGTCCTCGATTCCCCGCTTTCTCGCGTCGTCGGGGTGTATCTGCATCGCGTCGGTGCTCCGAAGGCGCGTCAACACGTCGGATCGTCGGGTGACGACCCCGCTGTTGAAGTGCTCGATGACGCGCCCGGTCGTCAATACGAGTTCATCCTCGTCGTCCGGTTCCACGAGTTCGACCGGGACGAGCGGCACGTGTCGGTGTCCGTTGGCGAACGTCTCCCGGTGGAGGACACCAGTTCCTTCGCTCGCTCCTTCCGGTAACGGCCAGCGTTGACTTCCCTCCCCGATTTCCACGTACCGCATCCCGGTGTACTGCGGCGTCACCCGCCGTAACTCCTCGAAGACGGCCGCCGCCCCGCCGTAGTCGAACGCCCCTTCCGACGCATCGTTTTCGGTCGCTTCCTCGTTTCCCGTCGCCCGCATTAGCCTTCGACCGAGTTCCCGGAGAACGTCTAAATCGGCGCGCGCGTTCCCCGGTGGGGAGGCGACGGGACGCATCCGCTGTACCTGTCGATCAGTGTTGGTCACGGTTCCCTCCTTCTCCGCCCACGAACTCGCCGGGAGCACGACGTCCGCGTGTTCGACCGTCCTCGTCGGGAAGATATCCTGCACGACGAGACAGTCGAGCGAATCGAGTTCTCGCGCCGTTCGACTCGCGTTCGGTTCGGTCGCCGCGATGTTCTCGCCGAACACGAACGCGCCGCGAATTCCGTCGCCGAACTCGTGTGTCATCTCGACTTCCGTCAGACCGGGTTTCGACGGCGGTTCGACACCCCACACGTCTCCGATAGCGGTCCGGGTGTCCTCGTCCGTGACCGAGCGGTAGCCCGGGAGCACGTCGGGTAAACAGCCGACGTCGCTCGCGCCTTGGACGTTGTTCTTTCCGCGAAGCGGGTTGACGCCAGCACCGCGCTTTCCGATGTTTCCGGTGACCAGCGAGAGGTTGAGAAGCGCGTGGACGTTCGTCGTCCCGTAGCGATGCTGGCTCATCCCCATGCCGGTGAACGCCGCGGCGCGGTCCGCGGTGGCGTAGACGCGCGCGGCCTCTCGGAGGTCGTCCTCCGCGATGCCCGCGAGTTCCGCACACGCGCTCACGTCAACGTCGGCGATGAATTCCCGAAACGCGGCCACCTCGGACACGCGTTCGCGGAGAAACCCCTCGTCCTCCAACCCTTCCTCAAAAATCACGGCGCACATCGCGTTCAACAGCGGGATATCGTAGCCGGGTTTGACCGGCAAGTGGTGGTCCGCGATGGCGCTCGTTCGGTTGGTTCGCGGGTCGATTTGGATCACCGTCGTCCCCTCTTTCGCGGCCGGTGCGAGGTACGAACTGAAGATTATCGGGTGCTGTTCGGCGGGGTTCGAGCCACAGATGAGAAAACAGTCGGCGTCCCCGAGGTCCGAAAGCGTGTTCGTCATCGCACCGGCACCGAACCGACTCGCCATCGCCGCGACCGTCGAGGAGTGACAGAGCCGAGCGCAGTTGTCCACGTTGTTCGTGCCGAGGGTCCGAGCGATTTTTTGAAGCAGGTAGTCCTCTTCGTTCGTACACCCCGAGGAGGAGAAAAATCCCAGCGCGTCCGGTCCGTGTTCATCTATGATGCGGGCGAATTCGGTTTCGATTCGAGAGAAGGCCTCGTCCCAGGAAACGCTCACGAGGTCCCCGTCGCGGCGAACCTGTGGCTCGGTCAACCGCTCGTCGTGGCCGACGACTTCGTAGGCGGCTACCCCCTTCGGACAGAGTTCACCGCGGCGGTTCACCGCCGCGTGCCACCCTCGTCCCCGTGCGGACTCTCCGGACGTGCCCGTTTTCGCCGGTCGAACGCCGCAGCCGACGCCGCAGAAGGGACAGATGCTTTTCGCGTCCCGTTCGATGGTCCGATCGCCTCCGTCACCGGTTTGCTCACTTTCGCCACCGATTCGCTCCTCCGAGTTATCTCCCATGCACGTGCATGCAACCGGCCGTTGCTAATGCTTGTCGGGGGATCGAACGTCGAGTGGCTCCCGGCGTGGGATACGCACGACCGTCCGTCATCGTGGCCCGTCGTTACCTTACCACCACCTGTCTCCATGGCCGTGACCGACGGTCATCAGGAATCTCCGTTGCGGTCACGACTCTTCCGAATCTGACTCTTCCGAATCTGACTCTTCCGAATCTGACTCTTCCGAATCTGACCCTTCCGCATCGGACTCTTCCGCATCGAGGTGGTCGTGAAGCGCCGCTATCGCCGGTCCGAGGAGTTTTGGCTGTACATTCTCGTACTCGGTGCCGGGGTCCCACTCCTCCTCGGTCAGCAGGTCGCCGATGTCGAAGACCGCGGCCGCATCTACGCCGCGAAATTCGGCGACCGCGAACAGGGCCGCCGCTTCCATCTCGACGCTGACGACCCCCGCATCCGCGTACTCCTCGATTTCGGCCACCGTCTCGCGGTAGAACGCGCTCGTTGTCCACGTGGTTCCGCGGTGCGTCGTCACCTCGCTCTCTTCGAACCGCGCTTCGAGGTGGTCGGTGAGTTCCGGCGAGGGTTCGGCCTCGGCTTCTGGCGGGAGATAGTGATACGAGACGCCTTCATCCCGGATTGCCTCGTCGGCGATGATCGCGTCCGTGGGTTCTATCGAGCGTTGGAGCGTCCCGCTCCCGCCGACGATACAGAGCGCTTCCGCGCCCGCCGCGATGAGGTTCTCGGCGACGGTGCCCGTCGCGGGCGCACCGATACTGAACCCGCCGACGACGCCGACCGTTTCGTCGATGGGGTGCACCTCGAAATCCCGAACGATTGGTATCGGGTCGCCCGTTCGCTCCGCGAGTATCTTCTCGAAGAAATCACGTTGGTAGGTGATGATGACTGCCTTCGGAATCTCCACTCCGGCGTCGCCGCCCTGTCCGTCGATGGCGTCCGCGGCGGAGAACAGCGCGGGGGAATCGTACTTGTCGCCGTAGTTCGGAATCGGCATGTTGTTTATTTCCGTCGGGTATGGCAAATAAGATATTGATACATGGTAGCACCTTTCATCGGATTGCTCGTCGGCGTCCTCGAAAATTCCGTAGTCCACCCCGGCAATCCGCTGTGTCACTTCGCCGAAATCGGTGCGACCGTTCGGCGGTCCATCGAACCGATGGCGTGAAAATCGGACCGACTCGCCGTCCTACCGTCGCCTTACCGTTGCCCTACCGACGCGCGACCAGCACGAACGTCTCGGGGCGCTCGCGTCCCGATTCCACCTCGAACCCGGCGGCGGTGAGGAGTTCGCGCGCCGTTTCGAGGTCGTAGCGCTCGCCGACCGGCGGCCCGCTTTCACCCCGCCCGTCGGCGCTCCAGTCGGCGACGACTAACCGGCCATCGGGTCGAAGGACGCGTCCGACCTCCGCGAGCGCGTCCTCGCTCGCGAACTCGTGGAACGTCATCGTCGAGAACGCGGCGTCGAGTTCGTCGTCGTCGAACGGAAGGTCGTCGATGGTCGCTGTCACGAGCGCGACGTTCTCCGGGACGCCCTTCTCCCGGTAGTAGTCGTGCATCGCGTCCTGCATGTCGACCGCGTACACGCTAACGTTCGACGCCTCGCCGAACGAGGCGACGTCGTCCGTGTAAAATCCGGTCCCGCTCCCGAGGTCGGCGACGGTTTCGTCGGCACCGAGGTTGAGTCGTGCCAGTAACTCCTCGCGGGAGACATACCGATACCGCCCTGCGTCTTCGAGCTTTGCCGCCTTCTCGGGGTCGAACGTGTGAAAGCCCATCTCGTTCTCCTGTTGTGACCGGTCGAATAAAGAACCCCGTTTAGGCGAACTGGTTGACGAGGTTCATCAACGTCGCCTGGTCCTGCATCCCGACCATCCGCTTTGCGACCTCGCCGTCGGCGTACAACTGGAGCGTCGGCACGCCGCGCACGCCGTTCTGCTGTGCGAGCAGTTGGTGTTGGTCGATGTCCACCTTGGCGACGACGGCATCTGTCTCCTTCGCCACGGTCTTGACCACCGGTTCGAGCATCTTGCACGGGCCACACCAGTCCGCGTAGAAGTCTACCAACACGACATCGTTCGCCTTCGTAAGCTCATCGAGGTGCGACTCGCTCTCGACGTGAACCGGCTCTTTCGGGGTCCCCTCGTCTTCTTCCGTCGGTCCGTTCATCAACTCTTCCCGTTTTTGTTTCCTGATTTCGCTGATTTCGTCCGTCATCTACCCCACGATAGGGACCCATCCGACTTAACGGTTTTGCACTAATCGCACAATTCAACTTCTCGTCGTCGCTCGATGCTTCGTCACACCTAATGGCGAAACTATCCCGAATTCTCGCTTGAAATCCTACCTAGAAATCTCTCCGAACAGCTCTACAGAAATCTATACAGAATTCTTTTCGTATGTCTTGGCGGATTTCTATCGAGATATCCGCAAGCAGAAAGCGCCGTTACCGCCGACCGTATCCCCACTCTTCCATCACTCGGCGCACGTCGTCCACGTTCTCCAACCCCGCGCGGATGAGGGCTTCGCGCACGTCGAGGGCCATCACTTTGTCCCCATCGAACGTTCGACTCAGGTCCCGTTCCAGTTCGTCGATCTCGGTCGCCGTTTGGTCTTGTACGTACACCGGAACAGCGTCCCGGTCGGCTTTCACGGTTCGCCGCGCGAAAATGAACGGTAACGGGTCGGAACTCGTGGCCGTCGAATCCGTGGTCGAATCGGTGCTATCCGACTTGGAAGCGTTCGATTCTACCGTTTCGGTCTCCCCGCTCGAATCCGAGGTCGTAACGGTTTCCGTGCCGTAACCGTCGAGGTCGTCGCTGTAATCGTCGTCCGTCGCGCCGTACCTGTCGTCCTTGGTCATGCCTCGACCTCCACCGCGTTGACCGTTCCCTGTTGGACGATTCGCGCCAATTGTTCGAAGTTCGCGAGCAGATCGCCTTCGTACTCGCGGAGGTCACGGGTTTCGTCGCTTTCCGCGAACTCGAACAGGTTCATCTGTTTCTTCCATGCTTCCTTCAGCACGTCGCGCTTTCGAACACCGAACGGCGTCACTGGTTTCCCGTCCGTTTCGAGTTCCTCGCGCGTATCGCGGTAGATGTTCGAATCCCCGACTTCGTTCGGGACGACGGCGAGGATGCCCAACTCGAAGCTGTCGTCGAACTTCTTGAACCCGCGTTCCATGCTGTCGAGGGTGTCCTCCAGTCCTTCGATGGAGATACTCCCTTTTCGGGTGAGTTCGATGGGAATGAGTACGTTTCGCGCCGCGACGAGAGCGTTGTCCACGAGGACGTTCAGCGTCGCTGGCGGGTCGATGATGAAGTAATCGTACTCCCCGGCGACGGATTTGAGGGCGGACCGCAGTTGGAACTCCCGAAGCGACGTATTCCGCGCGGCCATCTCGCTCTCGATGTTCGCAAGCCCCTCGTGGGACGGCACGAGGTCGAAATCCTCCGTTTCGACGATGAGCGAGCGGATGTCCTTTTCGTCGTCCAGCAGGACGTGCCCGAGGTGGTCGCGGTCGCCGGTTTTCAACTCTTGGTAGCCCACGTGGTCGGTCAGGCTTCCCAGTTGGGGGTCCAGGTCGATAACGAGAACCCGCTCGTCTTGTCGGCCCAGCGCGGCGGAGACGTTGGTCGCCATGGTCGTCTTGCCGACCCCACCGGACTCACTCCACAGTGTGATGGCCCGTTTCATACAGTCGGTCGATATACGCTTCCCCCTCATAAATTCTCGTCAGACAACTGGGCGAAACTATGCGGATAGCTATCTTGATGGCTATCTATACGGAAAGATTTCTGGATATCTCTGCAGATTTCTGAATAGACATCTGGATAGCTGCGGCGGATTTCATGTGATTTTCGCCCCGGGTTCTCTGAAACGTGCGCCTCACATCGTTTCGGTCCGGATTTTTATTTGGATATCTCTGCGGATATCTCTCTAGAAAGTCATCTGGAAGTCTTTCCTCGACTGTATCTGTGTGATCCTTCGACCTCCGCGGCGACCCATTTGGGTATCTGGATAGATATCTGGTTATCTATCTAGGTGGCTCTCCAGATGGTTGTCTGACAATATGTCCGCACAACCCCACGAAGGAGCCCGCCTGTCGGTCGTTACAGTTCGACTTCCTCGCCGGTCCCCGCCTCGCTCGCTCGTTCGAACACGAACTCGCTCGCGGCCGCGTCGAGCACGGCCGACCCGACGCTTTCGACCACGACGATTTCCGAGTCCGAACTTCGACCGTCCGATCCCTCGAACACGTCGGAGAGCGGAACGAAATCGTCGGCGTCGAGATCGGTCGCCCGAACGTCGCCGATTTCAGCCACCTCCTCGGGGACGTCGCCGAACGTCTCGTCGGCGCGGGCGAACGTCTCCCGGTCGAGTTCGCGCATCTCCGGGCTGTACGCTCCGACCGCGATGACTAGCGTTCCGGGCTGAAGCGCCTCGCCGGAGAAGACCGGGCTTGTCGCGGTCGTCGCGGTGACGACGACCGTCGCGTCCGCCACCGCTTCGTCCGCCGATTCGACGGGTGTGGTCGGTATTCCGAGTTCCGACTCCAGTTCCGCCGCGCACTCCAGCTTGGAATCGCTCGGGGAGTAGACTCGAATCGACTCGACGTCGGTCGCGGCCGCGATACAGCGCGCTTGCCACCGGGCTTGCGTCCCCGCCCCGATGACGGCGAGTTGTATCGGCGTGGCGGCGGCGAGGTCGGCGGCCGCGAGTCCGCCGATGCATCCGGTCCGCGCGTTCGTGATTCGCGTCCCCGCGACGAACGCGGCGGGGCGTCCCGTTTCGGCGTCAGTCAGCGCGATTTGAGCGTTGACCGTCGGCAGCCCTCGATCGGCGTTCCCGTCGTGCACGCCGACCAGTTTCGTGGCGTAGTGGGCCGCCCCGTGGATGTACGCGGGCATGACGAGGCCGGTTCCGAGCGGCGCGTCACCCGCGAGCCCCGCGCCGACCGGGAAGTGGGGTCTGTCGGGGCGTTCGACGTCGCCGCGTCCCTGCTTGACGAACGCGTCGCGGACGACCGGTAGCAACGATTCGATTTCGAGGACCGACGCCACGTCGGCGTCGGAGAGGATTCGAACCATGGCGGGTGTTCTGCGCGAACGTACTTATTTTTCGACGATGGAACCATTATCCAGGAGGTCATTTTCTGATTCATGCGAGTCGTCGTAGTCGGTGGCGGTATCGTCGGTTGTTCGAGCGCGTACTACCTCTCGGAACGCGGGGCCGATGTGGTCCTCTGCGAGCGCTCGAACATCGGCGCCGGAAGCACCGAACGCTCAGCTGGCGGTATCCGCGCACAGTTTTCGACCCCCGTCAACGTCGCGCTCTCCTGCGCCAGCATGCGAGTCTGGGATCGGTTCGAGGAGGAGTTCGACGCCGACATCGCGCTCCGTCGTTCCGGGTACCTCTTCCTCGCCAGAAACGAGGACTCCGCGGACGAACTCGCGGAGACGGTCGCGATGCAAAACGAACAGGGCGTCCCGAGCGAACTCCTCACGCCCGAGGAAGCGCGCGAGGTCTGCCCCGGCCTCCGCACGGACCTGTTCCGCGCGGCGACGTACTCCCCGAACGACGGGTTTGCGGACCCGCATTTGGCCCTGCAGGCGTTCGCCGCTCGCGCCCGAGAGGTCGGGACGGACGTCCGAACCGGGGTCGAGGTGACGGACGTGCTCGGCGACGCCGGTGGTGTCACGGGCGTCGAAACGACCGACGGCACCGTCGATGCCGATTTCGTCGTCAACGCGGCCGGGCCGTGGGCGAGCAGGGTCGCCGAGATGGCGGGCCTCGACCTCCCGATTTCACCCGAGCGTCGCCAAATGGCGGTCGTGGACCCGGAGACGCCGGTCGCCGAATCGGTGCCGCTGACCATCGACCTCGATACGGGGTCGTACTTCCGCCCGGAGCGGGAAGGGGCCGCGCTCGTCGGCGGGCATTTCGGCGGCGACACGACGGCCGACCCGAACGCATTCGACCGAACGACCGACCTCGACTGGACCATCGAAGCGGTGGAGAAGGCGTCGGACTGGACGACCTACTTCGGCCCCGAATCCGAAATTCGCCGGGGATGGGCGGGTCTGTACGCCGTCACGCCCGACCACCATCCGATAATCGAGGAGACGATTCCGGGCTTCGTCAACGCGGTCGGCTTCTCGGGGCACGGGTTCCAACACGCACCGGCGACCGGGCAACTCGTCACCGAACTTGTCTTCGACGGCGAGCCGTCGCTCGTCGATATCTCCGGCCTCGACGCTGACCGATTCGAGGAGGGACGGACGGTCGACGAACGGAACGTCGCGTAACCCCTCGTCGCCCCCGACCCGTCCAATTTGCTGGCGCACATACATCTATTAGCCTCCCGTGGGACGGAATATTCGTGACGAACACCGTTCAACTGGACGATTTCTACGACCTGACGTTGGTGAGCGACCTCGCGCTCTCGCCCGACGGCGACCGAATCGCCTTCGTCGCCGACGAATTTGACGAGTCCGAGGACGACCGACGAACCTCCCTGTTCGTCGTTCCGGCGGACGGAGGCGACGACCCGTATCGACTCTCGCGGGCGTCGGACGCCGGGTCGCCGAAGTGGTCGCCCGACGGCGCGAAACTCGCGTTCCTCGCCGCCCGCGACGAGGACGTCTCCCTGTTGGTACGGGCCGACGATACTGACGAAGACGGCGATGAGGACGAGGCGGCCGAGGCGAACGGCGCGGACGACGAACCCAAACCCCAAGTCTGGCTGTTCGACATGGTTCGCGGCGGCGACGCTCGGCAAATCACCGACCGCGAGGAGGGCGTCCGCGAGTTCGACTGGGGACCGGACGGCGACCGACTCGTCGTATCGTCGCGCGACCCGACCGAGGCGGAACGCGACTACCTCGCCGACCTCCGGGACGGCGCCCCGGTCGAAACCGAGCGACTGCAACACCGGTTCGACGGTGAGGGCCTTCTGGACGACGTGACGACCTACCTGTTCGTCGTCGATATCGAAACGCGGGACACCCGCCGCCTCGACGACGCCTACGGCGGCGGCGCGTACGAACCGATGTTCGGTCTGCAACCCGCGTGGGGACCGGACCGAATCGCGTTCCTTTCGAACCGCACCGACCGCCCGGACGACTCCGGCGTCATGGATGTGTACACCATCGCACCCGACGGGAGCGACTTGCAGAAGATCACCGATTCGGACCTCGCCGCCGCGGGGCCGCGCTGGTCGCCCGACGGGTCCCGCCTCGCGTTCGCGGTCGACGACCCGGTGAACACGCACATCCCGACCCAGTTGTACGTCGCCGACGACGGCGACTATCGGTCGGTCACGGAATCGCTCGACCGGACGCTGGCACGCTCCCGGCGGTTCCGGTGGGTGGACGACGGGACGTTGCTCGCGGCCGTCGGCGACGAGGGGAGCACCCGCCTGGTGCGCTGTTCAGCCGACGAGGATTCGCCCGCGTTCACCTTCGACTCGCAGGGCGACTACCGAACCGTCCGGACCTTCGACTTCGCGGACGGGACGGTCGCGTTCCTCCTGACCGACCCCGGAACAGTCGGCGACCTGTACGCGATGGACACGACCGAACTCGACGCCGGGGAACCCGCTCGCGTGACCGACTGCAACGCGGCGTTCGAGGAAAGGTACGATACGTCCGGCTGTCGGCGCGTCGTCTACTCGAACGATTCCGACGACGAAATCGAGGGTATCGTCTACTATCCGTCCGACTTCGACCCCAAGGACCCCGACCCGAGGCCGTTGATAACCGCCATCCACGGCGGCCCGGTGTCTTACGACGCGCCGGAGTTCGCGTTCGAATACGCCTATTGGACCGACCGGGGATACGTCGTCCTCCGCCCCAACTACCGGGGAAGCAGTTCCTACGGCCGGGACTTCAGCGAATCGATCCGTGGCGACTGGGGTCCGCGGGAGTCCGAGGACGTACTCGCAGGTGTCGAGCACCTCGTCGAACGCGGGTGGGCCGATTCGGACCGCACCTTCGTCACCGGCTTTTCCTACGGCGGCATCACGACGGGCTATCTCGTGACGCGGACGGACCGCTTCGCCGCGGCCGCCGCCGAACACGGTATCTACGACCTCCGGTCGTCGTACGGGACCGACGACGCACACCTCTGGTGGACGAACGATTTCGGTCTCCCGTGGGAGAATCCGGAAATCTACGACGCCGCCTCCAGCATCACGGACGTCGGCAACGTCGAAACGCCCCTGTTGGTGACGGCGGGCGGCGAGGACTGGCGCTGTCCGCCCTCGCAGTCCGAACAGCTCTACGTCAGCGTGAAAAAGCAGGGCGTTCCCGCGAAACTGGTGGTCTATCCAGACGAACACCACAACATCGGCGACCCGGACAGGGCCGTTCACCGCCTCGAACAACTCACGGAATGGTTCACAACCCACGACTCCGAATCGGCGTAATGGCACGTTAGCCGTTGAACGGTCGCCGTTTCCGTTTAAACGGTCGCTCGCTTTATTCACTCGCTCGACTCACCCTTAACCGGGGAAACACTGATGAGTGAAACAGAAGCGAGAGAGAGAACGACACGGAGCACCGACACCGACGAATCGAGCCTGAAATGGCTGAGCGGGTTCGTATCGCTCGTGGGGGCGTGGATATTCATCTCCGCGTTCGTCTACCCGTCGATGTCGATGACGAGCTATTGGAACAACCTCATCATCGGCGCGGCCATCTTCCTCGTCGCGGGGTACAACTACTATCGCATGTCGCGGGGAATGTCGGCGAGCGTGGGTAGCTCGTCGTTCGTCGCGCTGTTGGGCCTCTGGATGATACTCGTCCCGTTCATCATGACTGCCTCGACGGCGTTCTGGAGCGACGTCATCTCGGGAATCGTCGTCGCCATCGTCGCCGGGTACAACGCCTACGCGGGCCGCAGTGAAAGAGCGGGCGCGCCTGCCGGAACCGCCTAAACTCGTTCCAGTTTCTCCAACTGGAACGACGCGAGATGGTATCGGGTGACGAGTACCGCGAACCCGACCATCACGACGGCGAACAGCGCGTGGAAGGAGAGTGCGGTCTGGTGCGAATAGCCGTTCCATAACTGGGCGATACCGAGCAACACCGGTCCGAAGCTGAATAGACCGGTCTGTACTGGCAGTTCTTCGAACAGTTCACGGAACGTAACGGATACTTCAGTAGTCATCAATCGGTTCTTGACGCCATTCATGGCCGGATGGTCAATACCGTTTCGAAATCGTTCGGCTATTTCTCGTCGTCCGTGACCGGCCCGTAGATGAGTATCTCGCCGTCCGCATCGACGATTATCTCGCAACCGCGAGCGGTAAAGGTGACCTTTCCGCCGGTCCGCGTCGTTCCGTCGTGTTTCTCCTCGAATATCGCGTCCAACGCATCGGGGTCTACGCTGTCGTAGAGCCACGTCTGTTTTTCTGCACTCCGTCCAACTATCTCTTCTACGCCTCGGATGATTCTCGTGCTAGGGCCGTCGGTCTCTCCGGCGACTCGATACGCGTTGCGTCCGTCCCGATCGAGATCCGCCGCCCGTTCCGTGAATTGTCCTTCTGTCATAATCTACTGTTCTGTCTGGTTAGTTAGACAGTTAGACTAATCACAGCAATAAAAGAATCTCGATTGTATCTGAAACTAATATAATTATATAATATTAGAAATATCTAATCAAAAGACGATGAATCACGTAGCGGTACCAGTACGGTACTGTTATCGCGACCGCAACTTCATGTTACGTGAACGCCTGTTCTTCCATCCCGACCGTCTACGCTCGTCTGCCCCTCCACAACCCCAGAATGACGACCGCGACCACCGCTATTGGTACCGTGAACCCCGGTAAGCTCGTGTTGCTCGACGGGGAATCCGCTTCGGGGGTCGATTCCTCTCCCGTCGTGCTCGTTCCCGAGGTACTCGTCGTCTCGTCCGCGGACGTATCGTTCGTCGCGCTCGTCATCGACCCCGGTCCGAGTTCCAGCACCCAGCCGTCCTTGGCTTCGGCACCGAACCCGCCGGTCTGCCCGGCGAGCAGGAAGCCGCCATCGTGTGTTCGTATCGCGGGCCATGGTTTATCCCACGCGTCGCTTCCGTACGCCTTCTCCCACTGAAGCGTCCCGTCGGCTCCCGTCTTCACAACGTAGCCGTCCGCGCTACCGATTCCGCCGGTGAGCGTCCCGCCGGTGAACAGGTAGCCGCCGTCGTCCGTTCGCATCGCCGAATCGAGCCAATCGACTTCGCCGCCGCCGAACCGTTTTTCCCACTGTCGCTCGCCGCTCGCGTCGAATCGGAACACCCAGCCGTCGCGCGATTCGCCGCTCTCGGATTCACCGGCCACGACGATACCGTTTTCGTCGCCGGTCGCCGCCCAGACCGCTTCCCGGTCCGCGCCGCCCAGCGTTCGCTGCCACTGCCGTTCCCCGTTGTCGCCGACCCGGAGTATCCACGCGTCTTGGCTCCCGCTCTCGACTTCTCCCGCGAGGAGGTATCCGTCCGACGTGGGAACGACGGCTTTGAAGCGCCCCGTGCTCCCGTCCGGTGTCGCGTACGTCCGCTCCCACGCCTTCGCTCCCGACGTATCGTGTTTTACCAGCCATCCGCCGACGCCGCCGTCACCGCGCGTCCATCCCGAGAGGACGTACCCATCGCCGTCCTGTTCGACCCCGTAGAACGCCCCCGTTCCCGGCGTCCGTTCGCGTCGCGTCTCCCCGTCCGCATCGAGTTCCAGCACCCATCCCATCGGGGTGCCGCCGCGGTCGGTTCGCCCGGCGGCGACGATGCCGTCGTCCGTCGTGACCACCGAGTACAGTCGGTCCGTTCCCGGCCCGGAGAACGTTCGTTCCCACTCCGTGTTTCCGTTGCCATCGATTTTCATCACCCAGCCGTCGATACCGGAGCTATCGCTCTCGGTTTCGCCCGCGAGGATGTAGCCGCCATCGTCCGTTCGGGCGATGTCCGCGAAGATGTCGTCGCCTGACCCGCCGTACGTTCTGTTCCACCGCTCGTTCGGTTTCGAATCCCCTTGCGGCTCGGCCGTCCCTATCGCCATCGCCCCGACCGCGGAGGCGACGACCAGGGTAAACACGAGAATCGTCGGGCGTCTCATATCCGGTTCGTCGGGAGTACGCCAGTTTGTTATGCTTCTCCTGCGTTCGAATCAAGGGCCGTCTGTTCGTCGGTTGTCGTCCCCTGTTCCGCTGGAATCCGAACACCTTCGTCGGTGGACCGTTTCCGGGACGGCATGGTTCGAACCGCGATATATTTCGCACTCGTCGGTATGTTCGCGTGGGGCGTCTGGGCGCTGTTTGCCGATTACGCCACCCGAACGCTCGCGCCCGAAGTGGCGATGGCCATCTCCTACACCGTCGGCGTCGGCGTCGCAATCGCGTACATCGCCACTCAAGCCGGTCCCGTGTCGTTCTCCGAGTCGGGCGTCGCCTTCGCCGTCGCTGGCGGTCTGTTCTCCGGCATCGGTTCCATCAGCTACTACGTCGCGCTGCAACGCGGCAATACCGCCGTTGCGACGACCGTGACCGCCCTCTACTTCGTCGTCGCCGCGGTTCTCGGCGCGGTGTTCCTCGGCGAATCGGTCGATATTCGGGACGTGGCTGGTGTCGGGTTGGCCGTCGGCGCGGTCGTCCTCTTGGCGACCTGAGCGTGCTCAACGGCAAAAATATATCCCAATTCGCTATATCCATCCATCAGTCTCGTGGTTCGTCGGCCACGCTTCGGACGTTCGTCGCCGTTCCGAGAAAAAGTCGCGTTTGCGGCGGCTCGCTCGGCTCAGCCGTCGTCTTTCTCGTCGTCCTCGTCGCCCCGCCAGCCGTCTTTGCCCTCGTTTTCGTCCGTGTCTTCGTTCTTGTCGTCGCGTCCGTTCCAGTCGTGCTTTCCGGGGGAGAACAGCCAGAGGACGTTGTTCTCGTGGTCGCCGTCCTCGCCGACGAGCACGCGGCCGTCCTCAAGCGTAAAGATGTTGTCGGGATTTGCGAGCGTGTTCACGAGCATACCGTTCGCGTCCGTGCCGTCCGCGCCGGGGGCGACGACGTTCGCCTCCGGACCGCCGACCAGCGACGGTTCGATGCGGCGGATGTCGTAGTTCCCGGTCAGCCGCGCGGTGTAGACGGCTCCGTACCCGTCACCTTGGAGCATCATGTCGCCGTCCACGTCGCTCATCGTGTCGCGGATGTTCGAACAGGCGATGTTGATGAAGTCGCCCGGCGTGGCGTCGCTCGGAGCGCTGACGCCTTCGAGCTTCTGCCACTCGTTCGTCGCGCCGACCGCGGCGGCGGCCTTTCGGGTTTCGAGGAACGCTACCCGGTCGTCCTCGGCATTGCCGTTCGCCCACTCTCGAATCTCGTGGTCGGTGATGTAGTTCGCCTCGTACCCGTCCGCGGCTGGGTCTTGGCCATCGTACTCGCTGATCCACGACTCGATTTCGTCCTCCGTCGCGTGCGCCAGTTCGACCCACTCCACGTCGAACCCGGCTTCGGTCACGTCGTCCGTCGCGTCCTGCTCCAGTTTCGCGGCGAAGAGCGTCCCGGCGGTCAAGTCGCCCGCCTCGTCGGCGACGAACTTGTAGAAGACGCCGCCTCCGTAGTCGTCGGTGAGGTAGACGGTGCGCTCGTCGGCCATCACTTCGCCGACCTCGTGGGACGCGCGGCCCAGCGCGAACCGTTTCGTCGGCGTCGCGTCACCGGCCGGATCCTCTACTTCCACGATGTAGCCGTAGCGGTAGGCGTTGCCGAAGTAGCCGAGGTACTCCTCGAACGTCTTCTCGGCGTTGCCGTACGTTTTCTCGTCGGTTTCGAACCACGCCTTCGCGTCCGGTTCGTACTCCTCGCTGGACAGCGGCGTGTTCCACGGGCTGAGCGACCCGTTGCAGTTGTTCCACGTTCCTTCCATCTGGCGTACGTCGAGGTTTTCGATGCTGTCCGAATCGACGCTCCACTCCGCGGCATCGTCCTCGCGGCTGATGAACAGCCGCGAAATCATGCCGGGTTGGGCTTCCCAGTTCGTGAAGAGGTAGCCCTCGTCCTCGCCAGTCGGCACGAACGCGTTCATGTCGGATTCGGCTTCGTCCGAGATGGGGTTCCCGTCGGCGTCGTTCGGCACGCCGAGCAGGTCGCCGTTTCCGAGCTTTTGTGCGCCCGTCGCCAGCACTTGGTGCTCGCCGACGGCCGTCCGAGTCGTGCGTTTTTCGGCGTCGGTCGTCGGAACCGAGAGGTTCGGGACGTCCATCGGAACTTCCGCCCCGTCGATTCCGACGACGGCACCGACGACGCTCGCGTCGTACGGTGCCGGGTTGTCCTCGTTCGGGTGCTGGACGTTCAGGAACAGCTCTCTGCCGGGTGCGACGCGGAGACCAGTGACTTCCGCTCCGAGCGGGACGGTGGCGAACCGCGTCAGGGATGGCTCGTTCGGGTTGCTATGGTCGCCATCCGTTTTCGTCTCCTCGGTGGTCTCGTTACTATCGTCGTTTTTCTCGGCGACCGCGATGCCGGTCGTCGAGAGTGCCGTCAGACCGAGGAGGCCGAGCGTTTTCCGCCGGGAGTATGTTTCTGGCATACGGTCGCTTGATTCGACAAACCGATAATCAACGTGTATATGTTGATACTAATGGGGTACATAGCGGCTGTGTACCGAATATAGAATATATTCGCTCGAAACTATCCGAGAACTGTCTCACCCGACGCATGTCCGACTGCATTCGATTTCGGCGTCTATTTACGTCTTTTCCGTTCAGGTTGTTCTCCAGATAATTCGTCTTCGATGTGCGTTCTCTTCCCGTCGTTTGTCGTGGGACTGACACCGAGCTCGATGCCGGAACGCCGCCCCGACGGGGCCACCACTAAGTTGATAATCGCGCTCGTTCGATATGCGCTCGAATGTTCGACTGGGTGACGCATGCCGTCCTGTCGTTCGTCTCCGACTACGGCTATTTCGCCGTGTTCGTGTACATGGCGCTCGAAACGGCGTTCATCCTTCACTTCGCGCCCAGCGAACTCGTCGTCCCGTTCGCGGCCAGCCAACTCGTTCACGACCCGCTCTCGTTCGGCATCTTCGTCCTCGACGCGACGGTCGGTGCCACCGTCGGGAGCGTCCTCGCGTACTTCGTTCTCGGAAAGAACAGCGAATACGTTCTGGGTCGGTACGGACACCTCGTTCACGTCACCGAGGACGACATCCATCGGGGCCGCCGGTGGTTCCAGCGCTGGGGCGAGAGTTCGGTTCTCTGGGGACGGATGGTGCCGCTGATGCGCGCCGTCATCTCGATTCCCGCCGGAATCGCGGAGATGGACCTCCGGAAGTTCGTCACGTATTCCGCGAGCGGCGCGTTCGCCTTCAATCTCCTGCTCACGTTTCTGGTCTACAGCGGCGCGGGCGAAACCTCGCCGCTCGGCATATTGCTCGGCGCGCTGTCTGCCGAGGTCACGGAGACGCTCACCTACGCACAGCTACATCCTCGAGTCGTCGTCGTTCTCGGCGGTCTCGCTGGCGTCGCGCTCGGTTCGCTCTGGCTTTCCCGGAATTACATCCGTCAGAACCCGGCCGTCTCCCAGCGCATCATCCTCCGCGTTCTGTGGGCCGGTGGTACCCTCGTCGGGTCGCTGTTCCTGCTCGGCGCGGTGGTGACGCCGCTCCAGTCGTTCCGCACCGCCACGAACATCTGGGACGACCCGCTCTTTTTCACTCGATTCGGGTTGTCGCCGCAGCTCGCACTCTTGCTTACCGGCGTGGCGTTCTGCGCCGGCGCACTCGCCGTGTTCGAACTCGGAAAACGAGTTCCCGTCGCCGAACTCGCCCGACGTTTTAGGGCCGAGCGGCTCTCGTGGTGACGTCTCACCGCACGGCGTCGCCGACGATATAATCGAATTCGGATTATACCGTCTCGAAAACTTTTCGACCTCTTCGCCGCAACCGTCGTTTATTGACACGAAATCGTAGCCACCCGCCGCTTCGTCCGGCCCGTGCTTTCGCCCATCCGACCGCGGAGGTATCCCACCGATGACCGCACGGTCGGCCGACGTAATCGTCGTCGGTGCCGGACCCGCGGGGTGCGTCGTCAGCTACCTGCTCGCCAGAAGCGGTGTAGAGACGGTTCTCATCGAACGCCAGCGCACGCTGGACCGCGAGTTCCGCGGCTACGGTTTTCGCCCGCCGATTCCGCGACTCTTCGACGAGATGGACCTCCTCGCGGACGTCGAAGACCTCCCCCACGAAACCATCTCTCGCGGGACGGTCGTCGCCTACGGCAAGTCGTACCCGGTGTTCGATTTCGACGACCGGCGCGTCCTCCTGCTCAAGCAACCGCCGTTGCTCCGACTCCTCATCGAGCGCGCTCGCGAGTTCGAGACATTCACGTTCCACGCCGGGACCTCGTTCGACGGATTCCGCCGCGAGGACGGCGCTGTCGCGGGCATCACGGCCACGTCCCGCCCGGACGGCGAGACGCACGACTTCCGTAGCCGACTCGTCATCGGGGCCGACGGCCGGTTTTCGACGACTCGACGGGCCGCCGGAATAGACGCGGGGATGGACGAGTCCGGGACGGAAGTCGTCTGGTTCAGGCTCCCCCGCGCGGCGGCGGATTTCACGACGCACATTCGCATCGAGGATGACGGGGTGTTGGTGTACTCCCCGCTCTCCGAACGCGAATCCCAGTACGGACTGCTCGTGCCCGAGGGTCGCTATCCCGCGATACGCGACCGCGGCATCGCCCGCTTTCGGGAGACTGTCGCGGGAATCGAACCCGCCATCGCGGACAGTGTGGAATCGCACTTGACGTCCTTCGACCGGTGTTCGTTGCTGTCGGTCTGTTCCGGACTCGCGGAGCGGTGGACCGACGACGGTCTGCTCCTCATCGGCGACGCTGCACACGTCGCATCGCCCATCGGTGCCGAGGGGAACAACCTCGCCATTCAGGACGCCGTGGAGGCACACCGCCTACTGACGCCCGTGCTGGCTCGCGGCGACGGTCCGATTTCGAACGCCACCCTCCGGCGGGTCGAGGGGAACCGCCGCCCCGCCGTCGAGCGGACGATACGAGGACAGCGGTCGCGCGGACGCGGCCTGTCCTCGCTCCTCTCGTCGCGCGACCGTCTCCCGGACCCGCTCGAACCGCACCTGTTGCGGGGCGGTGCGGCCCTGATGAGCCTGTTGGCGCGGCTTCCGAACCGATCGGGGATGGACGACCCGGAACCGTCGGTTGACCGGTCACTGTTCGCGGACTGATCAGGTACCGGCGTGACACCTCGACCTCTCCCGCGCCGGTTCGTGCGCCGACCTCTGTCGTCCCCCGATTCGGAGACCGACGCGATTTAACCGCTGCTCGCCTCACCTCCCGACGATGGAACCGACACCACGTTCCGCCGACCCGCCCGCGGGACCGATTTCGGTGCTCGTGGTCGGCGACCCGAACTGGCGAACGCCGCTCGTCGCTGACCTCTCTGCGGCCGACGAAACCCTCGTCACGACCGCCGCTCGGGGCCACGACGGATACGAGTGGCTGACGGCACAGCCCGGCGAAGTCGATTGTATCGTCTGTTCGCTCGACTTGGCGGACATGTCCGGCGTTCGTTTTCTGGAGGTCGTTCGCGCCGCCTACCCCGACCTTCCGGTGGTCCTCCTCGCCTCCGACGGCGACGAGGCGACGGCCAGCAGGGCCGTCGCCGCCGACGTCACGGAGTACGTCCCCGTAGACGACCGGCCGTCGCTCACCGACGACCTCCTCCGGCGCGTTCGGCGGGCGGCCGTCCGATACCGGACGGCCCGCGCTCGCCGCCGCCGGGCGCGGCAGTTCGACGCGCTGTTCGACGACCCGCGGACGTTCATGTGGGTCCTCGACCCGAGCGGGGCGATTCGACGGACGAACCGCACCGCCCTCGACTTCCTCGACGCTCCGGCGACGTCGGTCGTCGATGCGTCGTTCGCCGACTCGCCGTGGTGGGAGCGGTCGGAGACGACGTCGGACGAGATACGGGACGCCCTCCGAACCGCTAGGAACGGCTCCGTGACGCGGTTCGAGACGGCGTTCAGCGCCCCCGACGGCCGCGTCGAACTCGACGTTTCGTTCCGCCCGGTAACCGACCGGGACGGAGCCATCGTCAGCGTCGTCGTCGAGGCGCTCGACGTGAGCGAACGCGCCCACCTCGAACGGGAACTCCGCGAGTCGGAGGAACTTCACCGCGTCACCCTCAACAACATGACCGATACCGTCCTCGTCACGGACGATTCGGGCGAGTTCACCTACATCTGCCCGAACGTCCACTACATCTTCGGCTACTCGGTCGAGGAGATTCGGGACCTCGGACGCATCGACGCGCTCCTCGGCGACGACCTGTTCGACCGGGAAACGCTCGATTCCCAGGGGCTCCTCACGAACATCGAGTGCACCGCGACCGACAGGGCGGGGCGGGAACACACGCTCCTCGTCAACGTAAAGCGGGTTTCCATTCAAGGCGGAACGACGCTCTACAGTTGCCGCGACATCACCAAACGGAAGGACCGCGAGCGGGCGCTGACCGCGCTACACCGCACGAGCCGCGACCTCCTCTACGCGGAGACGACGCCGGAGATCTCTTCGCTCGTCATCGACGACGTGACCGACATCTTCGACGTGGACGAGTGTGCCGTGTACCTCTTCGACACCGACGCGAACGAACTGTGGCCCGCCGCGGCCACGGACGCCATCGAGTCGCTCTCGGGGCCGCTCCCGACGGTTCGGCTCGACGAGTCGAGCGCGCTCGGTCGGGCGTTCGTGGACCGGACGACGCTCACGTTCGACGACGTGACCGAATCCGACGCGTTCCCCGTGACGGCCGTCGAACGGCGGAGCGGGCTGTTCATCCCGCTCTCGGACCACGGCGTCTTCGTCGCGGCCGACGAACGCGGCACGCTGGACGAGGTGACGAGGGAGATAATCGACCTCCTCGCGGCGACCGTCGAGGCGGCGCTCGACCGCATCGAGCGCGAGGACGAACTCCGCGAACGCGACCGCGAACTCCAGCGGCGCAATCGCCAGCTCTCCCGGTTGAACCGGACGAACGAGATAATCCGCGAAATCGACCGCGCCCTCGTTCGGGCCGATTCGCGCGAGGAAATCGAAGCCGAGGTCTGTGAACTGCTGACCGCGAGCGACCGGTTCGAGTTCGCGTGGGTCGGCGATACTGACCCCGGGTCGGGTGACCTCGAACCCCGGTCGTGGGCGGGCGACGACCGAGGCTATCTCGACGCCGCCGATTTCACCGCCCGGGGCGACCCCGCGGGTCGAACGGCGGCCGCCGATTCCGTCACCGTCGTCCCGAACGTGGCGGACGATTTGCAGGATTCGTCGTGGCGTCGGGAGGCCATCTCCCGCGGGTTCCAGTCGATACTTTCCGTTCCGCTGACCCACGGCGACGTCGCCTACGGGACGCTCTCCGTGTACGCCGGTCGTCCGAACGCGTTCGACGACCGGGCGCGGACGGTGCTGTCCGAACTCGGCGAGACCATCGCCTCGGCCATCCAATCCGTCGAGCGAAAACGCGCGCTCGTGAGCGATACCGTCGTTGAACTCGACTACCGCATCACCGACGAAAACTGCGTCCTTCACGCGCTCTCGCGGCGGACGGACTGCGCCCTCGAACTGCGGGGTGGCGTCCGCGAACTCGATTCCGGTGCCCGAATTCTCGTCGCCGTGTCGGGCGGGTCGCCGAGCGAAGTCGCCGCCGCCGCAAACGCCATCGTCTCGGTCGAGTCCGTTCGCGTCGTTTCGAGCGACGACGAGGGCGGATTGGTCCAGTTGACGCTCACCGCGCCGTTCATCGCCACCAGATTGGCCGAGTCCGGGGCGACGCTCGAACGCCTCCGCTCCGACGGCGGCGACACGACGGCGACGGTTTTCGTCCCCTCCCCGGTCGCGGTTCGTACCATCGACGACGTGCTCTCGAACGCGTACCCCTCGTCCGAACTCGTCGCACGGCGGGAGCGAGAGCGGCCGACGGACGCCGGGAGCAGGTTCCGCGACGGGTTCCTATCCGACATCACCCATCGACAACTCGAAGTCGTCCAGACGGCCTACTACAGCGGCTACTTCGAATCCCCCCGTGCGAACGACGGCGCGGCCGTCGCCGCCATGCTGGACATCTCCTCCGCCGCGTTCTACGAACACATGCGGAAAGTGCAGCGGAAACTCCTCGCCGCGGTCTTCGACCGAATCCCGTCCGTCCCGGATGGGGGTTGACTATCTAGGCACCCTCTTCCCCAATTGCTTCTCTATCCAACATCCAATTACTTGCACGCGTCGCAAAAATTGCGGTACGTGGCGGCGACCGGTCGGTGCCAACCGAGCAGCGCGTCGTCGCCGATTGGAGGAATTTCCGATGCGAGATATAACCCCTGACCCGACGACGGAATCGCAGTACGAGTGTCCGCGGTGTGGTACCATCGTGACCGCGACCCACCACCCCGGAGCGTGTGACGAGTGCGACGTTCACCTCCGCAATCGAGGGATGCCCCTCGAATAACCCATCGATGGCATCCAACGTAAATTCGCGCCCGGAACCGGCGGACGAACCGGGCGACGGACCCGTGGAATCGGCGCTCGACACCGCACGGCGACAGTTGAACCGAGCGGCGGCCGGGACCGACATCGACCCGAACATCGTCGAGCGCTTGCGCCATCCGACCCACGTCCACCGCGTCACCGTCCCGTTGAAGCGGGACGACGGGTCAGTCGAGGTGTTCACCGGTTACCGCGCGCAACACGACAGCGTTCGGGGGCCGTACAAGGGCGGCCTCCGGTATCACCCCGGCGTGACCGAGGAGGAGTGTATCGGCCTCTCGATGTGGATGACGTGGAAGTGCGCCGTCATGGACATCCCGTTCGGCGGCGCGAAGGGCGGCCTCGTCGTCAATCCGAAACGACTCTCGGATTCCGAGCGCGAACGCCTGACGCGGCGGTTCGCACAGGAACTCCGCGATACGGTCGGGCCGAACAGCGACATTCCGGCCCCCGATATGGGAACCGACTCCCAGACGATGGCGTGGTTCATGGACGCCTACTCGATGCAGGAGGGCGAGACCCAACCCGGCGTCGTCACGGGGAAACCGCCGGTCGTCGGCGGTTCGTTCGGCCGCGAGGAAGCGCCGGGCCGTTCGGTCGCGCTCGTCACCCGCGAGGCGTGTGACTACTACGACTTCGGACTCGACGGAACGACCGTCGCGGTACAGGGGTTCGGGAGCGTCGGCGCGAACGCCGCCCGCCTCCTCGATGAATGGGGGGCGACCGTCGTCGCCGTCTCCGACGTGAACGGCGCGGCGTACGACCCCGACGGCATCGAGACGGCGGCGGTTCCGTCCCACGAGGAGGAACCCGAAGCCGTCACCCGGTACGCCGACGACTGCATCAGCAACGAGGACCTGCTCACGCTCGACGTGGACGTGCTCGTTCCCGCCGCCGTCGGCAACGCCCTCACCGGTGCGAACGCGGACGACGTACGGGCCTCGCTCGTGGTCGAGGGTGCAAACGGTCCCACGACCGCCTCCGCTGACGCCATCCTCGCGGAGCGGGACGTCCCGGTAATCCCGGACATCCTCGCCAACGCGGGCGGCGTGACCGTCTCGTACTTCGAGTGGCTACAGGACATCAACCGTCGGCAGTGGTCGCTGGAGCGCGTGAACGACGAACTCGAAGCCGAGATGCTCGACGCGTGGAACGACGTGCGCGAGGAAGTCGAAGAACGCGACGTGACGTGGCGCGACGCCGCGTACGTCGTCGCCCTTTCGCGTATCGGCGAAGCCCATCGGGTTCGGGGTCTCTGGCCCTGACGGCCGACTCCTCCCGACCGAACGGAGAACAACGGAAACGACGGGGGTAGGCGGCCGGTTTTTCCCTCTCTTATTCCCGGACCAGCGGTGCAACCTCGTCCCCGAGTCGTTCCACGCACTCGACCATCGCGTCGGTGCCGATGCCGGGGTGGTAGGTGCGGAAGATGAAGTGAACGTCGTCGCCCAGCGCGCCGCGGTACTCGTTCAACTCCTCGGCCACCTGCTCGGGCGTGCCGAAGATGGCCTGTTCTTTCAGCTCCGCTTTCCGCTCGGCGTCCAGTTCGTCTACCGATTCGCCGGAGAAGATTTCGGCGTAACGGCGCTGGATGTAGAAGTAGCCGGGTTTCATCGCTTCCCACGCCTCTTCTTTGGAATCGGCGACGAAGCCGTGCTGGAGGACGTACACTTCGAAATCGCCCTCGATTCCTTCCTTCTCCCGAACGCGCTCGATGTCCTCCTTGCGCTTGCGGACGCCCTCGACGGAGAGGGCGGAGGGGGCACACCACGCGTCGGCGACGCGGGCCGCGCGTCGCACGGCGGGTTTGACCGACCCGCCGAACATGATCGGAATCTCCGATTCGGGTTTCGGCGTCACGCTCACGTCGGGAGACACGTCGTGGAACTCGGCGTCGTAGTCGAGCGGACCGTCGGACCACGAGGCGCGGAGGAGGTCGGTCAGGTCGGTCATGCGCTCTACGCGCTCCTCGCGGGGGACACCGAACGATTCGAACTCGCGCGGGTTCGACCCGATGGCGAGTCCCATCGTCAGTCGGCCGTCGGCGAGCAGGTCCACCGTCGCGGCGTCCTCGGCGAGCCGAACCCCGTCGTAGAGCGGGGCGAGCGCGATACAGGTACCGAGTTCGACGGTTTCGGTGCGGGCGGCCAGCGCCGCGAGCGAGGGCATGGTGGCCGAGAGGTAGCCGTCCTCGGCGAAGTGGTGTTCCGACACCCACATGCTGTCGAGGCCGGAGTCGTCGATAACCTCGCCGAGTTCGAGCATCTCGTCGTATATCTCGGTCATCGAGCGGTCATCGTCCGGTCGTCGCTGGCAGGTGAACAGCCCCGTCCCGAGTTTCATGCCGGAAAAATCGAACGCCGACACCTTAACGGTTTATAAGCACGGATTCGAACACTTCCGAATGCTCGACGTTCCTCACCACGAAACTTTTTCCCACTAGTTTGGATATCGAAACTATGGATGGTCCACTCACCAGTTCCGGCCCGAAGAAGCCGGATCGCTCGATACTGAACGCGTTCAAGCCGGTGATGGTGTTGCTCGCGTTGCTCGTCCTGTTCTTCGCCGCGATGTACTTCCTCGGCTGAAATCGATAGTGGGAGCGGAGAACCGCGTCAGTACGACGCGTTCCCTCGCGGGAGAGCCTCCGCGACCTTTTCGATGGGGTGCGGTGGGCGCGAGTCGTTGCCTTCGAGTTGCGTGCGACAGGACGCGCCGGGCGCGACGACGGTTTCCGCGTCGCTCTCTTCCACCTGCTCGAACAGGATTCGACCGATGGCTTGCGAAAGGTCGTACTGTTCTTCTCGATAGCCGAAACTCCCCGCCATGCCACAGCACCCACTCTCCAGCGGGTCCACCGCGTACCCCGCCCGGCGGAGCACGCCCACCGCGTGGTGGTCGCGCCCGAGCGCCTTCTGGTTGCAGTGGCCGTGGTAGGCGAGCGATTCCGTCACCTCGCGGAACTCGATGTCGTCGTCCAACCGCTCGCGGTCGATGAACTCGCAGACGCCGAAGGTGTTCGCGGCGACTTTCTCGACGGCGGACCCCGACACGAGGTCCCGGTATTCGTCCTGCACCATCACCGCGTCCGAGGGTTCCACGAAGACGACCGACCACCCCTCAGAAACGGCGGGTTCGAGCGCCGAGACGTTTTTCTCTGCATTCTCTTTCGCCGTATCGAGAAAGCCCTCGGAGTAGGCCGCCCGACCGCTCGGCGCGAGGTTCGAGGGGACTTGCACGTGGACGCCCGCCGCTTCGAGGACGCGAACCGCGGCCTTGCCGGGTGCCGGATAGCTGTAGTTGGTGAAGGTGTCGGGAACGAGGACGACGTGCTCCGTGGCGATGTCCTTCGGAACGCGGGGGCCGCGTGCCTCGAACCACTCTTCCAACGACTCCCTGCTGAAGGTCGGGAGGTCTCGTTCAGGCGCGATGCCGAGGAGTTTATCGGCGATGACGTCCGACCCCGGCAACCGCGTCGCCCAGTTCGACACCGGAGCGAGCGCGCTTCCGAGCGCCGAAATCGTGTCCACGTTGGCGAAAAATCGGTCTCGACGGCTCGGCCCGCGCTCCTCGTGGTGGGCGTGTTTCACCTCCGCCTTCAGCTTCGCCAAATCGACGCCCGTCGGACAGTCGCGGGCGCAGCCCTTACAGCCCAGACAGAGGTCGAGCACCTCCTCCTGAAACCGGTCGGTGTACAGTTCTTCGGTCGGAATCTCGCCGCTGATGGCGGCGCGGAGCATGTTCGCTCTCCCCCGCGTGGTGGCCATCTCGTCCTTCATGCCGCGGTACGAGGGACACATGGTCTCGCTCCCGGTCTGGCGGCAGGTGCCACAGCCGTTACACAGTTCCACGAGGTGCGAGAAGCCGCCCTCGTCGGAGAAGTCCTGCACCGTCGTCGGTTCGAGCGAGGAGTACTCGGGACCGTATCGGAGGTGCTCGCGCATGTCCGCGCCGTCCTCGTCGCGGAACACGACGGTTCCGGGGTTCAATCGCCACCCCGGGTCGAACGCCGTCTTCAGGTCCTGAAACGCCGCCCACAGTTGCGGGCCGTACATCTTCGGATTGAACTCGGTCCGAGCTAATCCGTCGCCGTGCTCGCCCGAGAAGGACCCGTGGTGGTCGAGGACGAGCGAGGTCACGTCGTCGGCGATGGAGTGCATCGTCTCGATGCCCTCGGCGTCCTTCAGGTTCAAAATTGGACGGATGTGGAGCGTCCCGCTTCCGGCGTGGGCGAAGTAGGCCGCCGAAGTGTCGTGTTTTTCGAGCACGTCCATGAACTCGCGCACGTACTCGGCGAGTTCCTCCGGCGGCACGGAGGCGTCCTCGATGAAGGGGTAGGGCTTCGGGTCGCCCTCCATGCTCATCAACAGCGGAATCGCCGCCTTCCGGAGCTTCCAGAGGTCGGCTTGCTCGTCTTCGGTGTAGGCTTCGAGGACGTCGAACGCCTCGCCCGCGTGGACGAAGTGGGCGTTCGTCTCCGCGATGGCGTCCTCGAAGTCGTCGCAAATCTCACCGTCGAACTCCAACATGAGGGCCGCGGCCGCCCGTTCCGGAATCGGTTCGGCGTAGGCGGCGAACTCCGACGAGTTGCGGGCGAGGCGGAACACCTCGTCGTCCATCAACTCGACCGCGCTCACGTCGTATTCGAGCGCCTCGGGCACCGCTTCCATCGCCGACACGAGGTCGTCGAAGCAGTAGAGCGCGAGTGCGGTTTCGTCGGGACGCGACACCAAATCCAGCGTCGCGCGGACGACGACGCCCAATGTTCCCTCCGCGCCGACGAACAGTTTCGAGAGGTTGATGTAGCGCGTCCCGTCCCGCTCGAAGACGACCTTGTGGAGGTTGTAGCCGCTGACGGAGCGCTTGAGCGTCGGATAGCGCGCTTCGATTTCGTCCTCGTTGTCCGCAACGAGTTCCCGGACGGTGCGGTACAGTTCGGCTTCGCGGTCGTCCTTCCCGACGATTTCGTCCCATTCCTCGCCGTCGAGTTCGACGTCGCGGGTGTGAATCAGCGACCCGTCCGCGAGCACGACGTCGAGTTCGGCGGTATAGGCGTCCGTGATGCCGTAGCGGACCGAGTGCGCGCCGGTGGAGTTGTTGCCGATGCCGCCGCCGACGGTCGCTCGGTTGGAGGAGGCCGGGTCGGGGGCGAACTTCAGGTCCCACTGCGCGAGGTGGTCGTCCAAATCGTCCTGCACGACGCCGGGTTCGACGACCGCCCGTCGGCCGTCGGGGTCCACGTCGAGTATCGAATCCATGTGCCGCGAGAAGTCGAGCACGACACAGCCAGGACCGACGGTTTGCCCGGCGAGCGAGGACCCGGCACCGCGCGGGAGGACGGGCATGTCGTGGTCGGCGGCGATCCGGACCGCGGCCCGGACGTCCTCGACGTCGGTCGGAAAGACGACGCCCGCCGGTTGCGCCTGATAGATGCTGCCGTCGGTCGCGTACAGCACGCGCGTGTATCGGTCGAATCTGACTTCTCCGTTGACCGCGGCGCGCAACTCGTCCGCGAGGGAGGGGTGGGCGTCCGGCGGTTCGTGTCCGAGAGCGGCACGGTACGTCTCGAAGTCGGGATGGTCGTCCCGTATTGCCATGCGTGAGACAACCAGACACGTGGGCATAAATCCGGGGTTGAATCCATCGCATCGCTGCGTGTCTAAAACCGAAACCGCCGGGACGGACGTATCGAGAAAACCGGACGGCGCGTCCCGTAACGTCCGATTTCGACCGACCGTTTCGCTTCGAGCGGTCCTTTTTTCGACGTGTCGCTCCTCGGGACGTGACGACCGGAGGAGTATCTATAGAGTTTGGGGAGAGGCCATTTACATAGATTTCCCAACAGATTTCGACACGAGAGTAGTCGATACGCCCTTTCAAAAAATCGCAAGCAAGCGTCGGGGTATGCTCGGTACGGCCATCACTCTTTTGTCTGTTGCATGATTCTGTAGGGATAGGGAGAACCATGCACGACCTGACTGGTTTCCAGCGGGACTTGCTGTACGTCATCGCTGGTCTGGACGAACCCCACGGCCTCGCCATCAAAGAAGAACTCGAAGCGTACTACGAGAAGGAGATTCATCACGGGCGACTGTATCCGAATCTCGACTCTCTCGTGGACAAAGGGTTGGTGGAGAAGGGACAGCGAGACCGTCGAACGAACTACTACACGCTCACCCGGAGGGGTGCGCGTGAAATCGAAGCGCGCCGTGAGTGGGAAGAAGACTACGTCGGGGCGGATCTCAGTCAGACACAGACCGCTTAAGGGGAGAGGGCGGTGCCGAGAACCGCGGCGTTCAGCGCTCTGATGTGAGCGAAGACAGAACTCGATTCGTTTATTTTGTAGCCGCTACCGGAGTCCGTGAGCACGCCGAGTTCCTCCAGCGGGTCAACGTGCATCCACACCGATTTTCGGGACAACCCCACGCGTTCGTGGAGGTCGTCCTGCGTGAACTCTTCCGTCTCGTCCACGGTGAGGAGCGCGTCCAATAGCAAGCGAACCGCTTCGGGCTGCGTGAGGTCGCGGAAGCCGTCGGACGCGCCCCGTTCGTCCGCTGCGCTTCGTAACTGTCCGACGGCGTTCGCGACGACGCTTTCCGAGTTCGGTCGATACGTCTCGTCGTCCTCGCGGAACACGCGAAGCGCAACGAGGTCCTCCAAACTTCGCTCGACGTCTTCGAGGTCCCGGTCGAGTTCGTGCGCGAGGTCCTCCACCTGCCACTCGCCGCCGGTCGCCGCGGCGAGCCGAACCAGCTCACGGGTCGACGGGTCACGGGTCAAAAAGAGCCAGCCGGACGGGTAGGACGCCCGTGCCGCTCGAATTCCTTCTTCGTCCGCGAGCGCCAACATCTCGTCTCGATTGTGGGTCGTACGGAGGGTCCAATCGCGGGAGTCTACATGGAGCGCCATTAGATTACGTTCACCCGCCGATGGTATATAATGGTTGTACTCCGTTTCGATTTGTCAGTTTGGGTTCGACTCGCACGAGACGCTCCACGAGCAGTCCGAACACGCCGTTAGTCGATGATAGAGCGTCTGTAACCCCGACGATCGCGTGTCAGGGAGAATGTGTAGCTCGACTGACCCGTATCGAACGACGACGCGAAACGTGGTGTCGTGTTCGCGGTCGCGCACGAGATACATCGGAACGGGGAGGTCGAACCAGTCGCCGTAGGTGTACGACTCCCCGTCGAGCACGCGCTCGACGAGGTTCACGAGGTCGCTCTCGGAGGGGTCCGAACTCGGCGAGAGGCGAAACAGCGTCTCTCCCTCGTAGCGGACGCCGCCCTGCCGCGGATACGTCCGTCGCGGCCGGTGCGGAATCGAGAACGACGGGTCACTGTCGGACATGGCTTGGGAACCTGTACCAACGGATTATGCCGTCATCCGTTAAATAGTTGAGCCACGGGTGCGGATAAAAATCGCGCTCCCCGAGACGCAGAGCACCGCGACGACGTGGCCGACCAGCGCGAACACCAGCAGGTCGTAGCCCCGGACGAACGGCACGAGGACGAGTTGCAACAGGGCGAAGCAGATGACGAAGGCGTCCACGCGGCGGAGATACCGCCGCGTCGCTCCCTCCGTCGGATGCCGGAACGCGACCCAGAAGCCGATGACGCTCGCCCACCACGCGGTGCCGATGCGATAGCACACGTCCCACAGGACGAGCAGCGTGAGGAACACCGCTGGTATCGGCGGGGCGGTTCCCAACAGCGATTCGAGGAGCGGCGCGCCTGTCCGCGGGGTGTACACCAGCAGGTACGTTATCAACGCGACGTACGCGATGACGCCGAGCACCACCTCGATGCTCGACCCGAACAGCAGCTTTCGGTACGCCGTCGGCATCGACAGATCCCGCACTCGGCGGCCGATGAGGAGCATCAGCGCGCTTCCAGCGGTGGCGACGACGATGGCCGCGGTTCCCGCCGGGACGGCGTGCCAGAGGTCGTATCGCCACGCGAGGAGCAACATGACCCCTTCGAAGAGGACGAACTGTATCGTGAGCGCGAGCCAATCGGGAAACGTGACGCCCGGAATCGCGTCCACGATGCTCTCGTACGTCCATCGATAGACGGGGCGATTCATGCGATGGCGCGCCGAACGGCGTCGTCGAACGACGTCAACTCGATGGGGACGAGCGAGCGGATTCGGTCGTCCTCCACGACGGTTCGCGTCTTCAAGCCGAGGATGAGCGGATGGGCGACTTCCTTCGGCACGTCCGTCACGAGGTCGACCCAGTAGGCCGAGAGCTTCGGGGTGAGGACCGGAACGGGAATCATGGTGGACTGCTTGCCGAGCAGGTCGCCCGTCCGAATCACCATCTCGCCGTAGGTGAGGACGTCCGGGCCACCGATTTCGAACGTCTTTCCGGCCGTCTCGGGCGCGTCGAGGACGCCGACGAGGTAGGCCACCACGTCGTCGATGGCGATGGGTTGGCAGTCGGTCCCGACCCACCGCGGCGTTATCATCAGCGGAAGGCGCTCCGACAGCTGTCGAACCATGCGAAAGCTGGCGCTGTCGCCTCCAACGACGATGGCCGCCCGGAGGACGGTCAGGTCGTAGGGACCGGTGCCGAGGATGTACTCCACCTCGCGGCGCGATTTGAGGTGGTCGGAGAGGGTGACTCGCTCCCCCCCGAGTCCGGAGAGGTAGACGACACGGGAGAGGTTCCCCTCGCGCGCCGCGGAGACGAAGTTCCGCGCGGTGACCCGGTCGTGGGCCATGAAGTCCTCGCTCTCGCCCATCGAGTGGACGAGGTAGTACGCGATGTCCACGCCCTCGAAGATACCTTGTAGGCTCTCCCGGTCGTTCAGGTCGCCTTCGACGACCGAGACGCCCTCCGGTGGGTCGTACGTCGATGCGTCCCGCGTCATCGCCACGACCTCCTCACCGCGCTCGACGAGTGCGGGGACGAGGTGGCGGCCGACGAACCCGGTTGCGCCGGCGACGAGTACCGTCATCGTTCGTATCTCCGGTCGCTAGCGTTCAAAAGCTATCGGGCAACCTGAAGGGTTATGGCTCGTAACCGCCTTCCCTTCCACATGGATTGGCCCTTCCTCCTCGCCCTCGCGCTCCTGCTGGGCGGCGTCCTCGGCAGCGTCGTCCCGCTCCTGCCGGGCGTCCCGCTCTCGCTCGCGGGCATCTATGCCTACTGGTGGGGGACGGGGTTCGGGGACCCCGGTCTTCCCTTCGTGGCCATCGCAACGGTCCTCGGGGTCGCCGCGGTCGTCGCCGAGTACGCCGGGAGCGCGATTTCCGCCCGAGCGAGCGGTGGTTCGGTCTGGTCGGCCGCCGTCGCGGGCGTCGTCGGCGTCGTCGCACTGTTCACGACGGGACCGCTGGGGATGCTCGTCGCCGTCGCCCTTGCCACGTTCGCCGTCGAACTGGCCCGAACCCGCGATGCCGGAAGAGGGGCCAAGACGGCCACCTTCGCCATCGTCGGACTGCTGGCGTCAGCGGTGTTCCAACTCGTCGTGACGGGAACGCTGCTCGTCGGATTCCTCGCCGTCACGCTGTTCTGACGGACGGCGGTTCTTCACACTGTCAAATAAATTTCCGATCCCGCGTGGCCGGATTCGATTTCGAACCCGACGCGGTTCGTGCCGTCCGATTGATGGATTGCGATATGGAGTAATTTTAAATCAGTAGGCTGATTTGTAGTTCACGAAAATCGAAGGCGACACTCCATGCAGGCTATCGAAATCACGTATATCGTACTCAGCGTCGTTCTCGCCGCGACCGGTCTCACCATGGTCGGGTTAGCGATGCGCGCATACCAACAGACGTCCCGTCGGTCGATGCTCGTCCTCTCGGTCGGGTTCTCCATTCTCGTCGCGGCGGCCATCGCCACCACGTTCAGCGCGTTTCTCACCGATTTCAACAACAGTCGGTTGCTCCTCACGGTGAACTACGGCGTCTCGACGGTCGGGTACCTCTTCGTCATCTACAGCGTGACCGGGGGGGATTGAGCGAATTTCCCCGACCCGGTGCTATTTTTCCCTCCCACCCGTCCTGCACCCCATGAGCGAACTGCCAACCGCCATCCGTGCGGGCGACGCCGCGGTCGGGTCGTGGATTTCCATCGGCCACCCGGCGGTCGCCGAGATGTGCGCCGAACTGGGCTTCGATTTCGTGGTCATCGACGCCGAACACACGGCCATGTCGTTCGAAACGGTCGAAACCCTCGCCCGCGCCGTGGACGCCGCGAGCGGGACCACCGAACCGCTCGTTCGCGTGGCGGACGACGACCCCGCGCGGCTCAAGCGCGTCCTCGATACCGGCGTCTCCGGCGTCATCGTTCCGATGGTCGAGACGGGGGCACAGGCCCGCGGAATCGCCGACGCGACGCGCTATCCGCCGGACGGAATCCGCGGCGTCGCCGGGTCGCGGGCGTCGCGGTACGGCCGCGACCTGGCCGACTACTTCGAGCGAGCGAACGACGAACGGCTCGTCGTGGCACAAATCGAGACCGAGAGCGGCGTCGAACACGCTGCCGACATCGCGGCGGTGGACGGCATCGACGCGCTCTTCGTCGGCCCGGCGGACCTCTCCGCGTCGCTCGGACGGTTCGGCGACACGGAGTCGCTGGACACCGAAATTTCCGCTGTTTTGGACGCGGCTCACGACGCCGACGTTCCGGTCGGGAGCATCGCACTCGACCCCGAGGACGTCGAACGCTGGGTGAACGCCGGATTCGACTTTCAGGTCGTCGGCATCGACGCCGACTACCTGCTCGACGGCGCGAGTCGCGCCAAACGAACCTACGAGGACGCGATTCGATGACGGGGACAAAAACGCCGCCGACGCGGGTCTGCTATCGGTGCGGCCGGGAAGCCGCGACGGGTGCGCGCTGTTCGTGCGGCGAACCGCTCTGGTTGAAAATCGACGGGAGGAATGGGGTTGACGCGACGGACCGAGCGGACCGAACGGACGCGACGGGATTTTCGTGGCCGGAAACGTCCCGCTCGTCCATCTGGCGCTACCGCGACCTGCTCCCTGTCTCCCGCCCGCCGGGTATCGGGTCTGCCGTCGGCGGAACGCCGCTGCTTCGAACGCCGCGACTCGACGACTACGCCGGGTGCGAACTCCGGGTCAAGGACGAGAGCGCGAACCCGACGGGCAGCTTCAAGGACCGCGGAAGCGCGGTCGGCGTCGCCCGAGCGCTCGACGCGGGCGACGACTGGGTGGGAACCGTTTCGCACGGCAACATGGCGATGAGCATGGCCGCGACGGCCGCCAGCGCGGGGCTGAACTGCCTCGTGCTCGTCCCCGACGACATCCCGACGGAGCGGCTGACCCACATCGCTCAGTACGACCCGACGCTGGTGCGCGTCGAGGGCGACTACGGTCGGCTGTACGACGTGAGCCTCGACCTACCGGGCGTCCGGTTCGTCAACTCCGACGCGCCGCTCCGGGTCGCGGGCCAGAAGACGACGGCGCTGGAAATCTGCGAGGCGTTCGCCGACGAGGGACGGACGCCCGACGCCATCGTCGCCCCCGTGAGTAGCGGCGGCCACGCCAGCGCCATCTGGAAGGCGGTGTGCGAACTCCGCGACGCGAACCTGCTCAATGTCGAGTCGCTCCCCCGACTCTACTTCGTCCAAGCCGCCGCGTGCGACCCGATAGCAGAAGCGTTCCGGAACGGGGCGGACCGCGTGACGCCCGTCGATGGCGGCGAAACGGTGGCGTACTCCATCGCCAATGCTTCCCCGCCGAGCGGAAACCGGGTCCTCGCCGCGGTTCGTGACACCGGCGGGGCCGTGCTCTCGGTGGCGGACGACGCCATCCTCGACGCGAAACGACAACTCGCGCGCCGCGCCGGTCTCTGCGTCGAACCGGCTTCGGCGACGACGCTGGCGGGAATCCGTCACCTTTCGACCGCGGGCAAAATCGACCCCGAAGAATCAGTCGTCGCCATCGCAACCGGCACCGGGTTCCGGGAACGCTCCGCGCTCGCCGAGACCCCCGAATCGGTGCCGATAGGAGACCTCCCGGAGCGTGTCGCGTCCTTGGTGTCCGGGTAGCACTTCGCCAGGATGGTTTCCGTTTCGACGGTCGCCCCGTTGACCATCACTTCGACGCTCGTGAACACGATGCCGTTCCCGTACGGTTCGACCGTCTTCCCGCGCATCGGGCCGACGAGCGCCTTGCCTCGCTTTCCCGTGACGGTATCCTCGTAGAAGATAACGAGGTCGTACTGCACCCACTTGGGTTCGACCGTGACTGTCACGTTCCGGCACGTGTACTCGACGTCGGCGGTCACGCCGACCGCTTGGACCGCGGGGGGCTCCGTCGCTCCCGCTTCGCTTCCTCCCGAAGCGACTCCGATTCCCCCGACAATCGCGGCGGCGACGACGACCGCAACGACCGACCCCGCCAGTATTCCCTTCATCTTCTTCCCCTTGTCTCCCCGAGACGCATACCTTCGGGACGCAGGCGATTCGGTTAGGCGTTGTTGCCGACGCGGCGCGTCAGTCGCCGTTGTCGTCCCCGTAGTCGCGGTTACCGTCCCCGCTGTCGTCGGTGCCGTCTCCATGGTCGCCGCTCCCGTCCCCTTCCCGGTAGACGATTTTCTCGATTACCCGTCGCTCGCCGTCTTCGTACCGGTACACCGTTCCCTCCTCCTCGTCCCGCGTCGTTCGGTGTGTGCCGTCACAGAACGGATACTCCGCGGACAGGCCGCACCGGCAGACGGCGATATCGCCTTTCTCCTCGTCGATGTCGTCCTCGTCGAGTTTGAGTGGACTCCTCGCGTCGTGTCGCACTTCGCGGGCCATACCCCGACGTTGTGGTCGCTGTTACTTCACTCCCGTCGTTGAGTCAGTCGTCTTCCTCTCGCTCGTCCAGCACCGTCTCTTGAATTCGAATCCCCTTCGAAGCGAGATGGCGCAACTGCTGGCGGGCGAACTCCTCCTCGCGGGTGCCGCGCGTCGCCAGCACGTACATCCGAGCGCGTCCGGCGGGGCGCATGGTCCGCCCGGCGCGCTGTGCGCCCTGCCGCCGCGACCCGCCCAACCCGGACGCGACGATGGCGATTTCGGCGTCCGGGAGGTCGATTCCCTCGTCGCCGACGCGCGAAATGACCAAGGTATCCTCCCGGCCGTCGCGGAACGCCTGCAGGTGGCGCTCGCGCTCTGCGTGGCGCATCTGGCCGCTCAGGAACGGCACGTCGAGGACCTCCGCGATTCGATCGCCCTGTTCGAGGTACTCCACGAACACCAGCGCCTTCGAGGTGGGGTGTTCGGCGAGCAGGAACCGAATCTCGTCCAGTTTCGCGGGGTTCGTCGCGGCGATTCGCCGCTTCCCGCGCCCGTCGGCGTTAGCGTACTCGCCGTGATAGGTCTCCTCGTCCCAGCCGACGTACCGGATTTCGACCTCGGGTTCCGCGACGAATCCGGCCTCGAACAGCGCGTCCCAGTCGGTGCCGATGGGCGGGCCGATGAGCGTGAAGATGTCTTTTTCCTTGTCATCTTCCCGGACGGGCGTCGCTGACAATCCCAGTCGGTGCTTCGACTGGAGGTCCGCGCTCCGGCGGAACACCCGCGACGGGATGTGTTGACATTCGTCGTACACGATGAGCCCCCACCGTCGCTGGTCGAACAGCTGGCGGTGGCGGTCCATTCCGGCGGTTTGGTAGGTCGCAATCGTCACCGGGCGGACGTTCTTCTCGCCGCCGTGGTACTCGCCGACCTGCTCCGGCGTGAGGCTGGTGCTGGCCAGCAGTTCGTCGCGCCACTGCCCGGCGAGTTCCCGTCCCGGAACCAGAATCAGGCTCTCGCCGGAGACGGCTTCGAGGACGCCCATCGCGGCCACCGTCTTCCCGCTCCCCGGCGGGCCGACGAGGACGCCGGATTTGAGGTCGACGAACTCCTCGACCCACTCGCGCTGGTAGTCGCGCAAATCGAGGGCGCAGGTGATATCGAGGTCGTCCCCGGTTTCCAAGTCGCGTTCGTCCTGCACGGGGTAGCCCGCCTCGTAGAGGATTCGCTTGACTTCGGCCACCTTATCCTCCGCGACCCAGCTTTCGTCGTCGCCGATGGGCGCGCGGAGGTGGTCCTCGCTCAACTTCTGCCGGGCGACGTTCCCCATCAGGTCGTCGCTCGCGGCTTCGAGGACGACGTAGCCGTCCTCGTGGGTGTAGAGGCGGAACTGCCGCGCGCGCTTCCACTGGGCCTCGATGAATCCCTCCAAATCCGGCGACGGCTCCGGGAGCACCTGCCGGACGGTCCGCATCAGGTTCTCCAGAGAATCGTACGGCGCGGACCAGATGTCCTCTTCCCGAACACGATAGCTGTAGCTCCCCGCCCGCGTCGTGTCGGTGAGGTGGGCGAACTGCGAGAGTTGCGCCCGCGTGAACTGCGCCGGTTGGTCGGCGACGATTTCGCGGCGCTTCGGGAACACCACGATTCGCTCGCGGTCGGCGAGTCGCTCCCACTCGGTCGGGAACCAGACCACGGGGTCGTTCTCCACGTCGAGCCGCGCTACGTCGCGCTCCTCGGCGAGTCGCTCCAGCACGCGGTTGGCGTCCTCGTGCGAACAGTCGAGTGCGCGGGCGACCTCATCGGCGGTGAGCACCGGACGCCCCACGTCCTCGATGGCGTCGTAGAAGTCAGAAATCTCGTACTCGTCGGTCACTGTTCCTCGATTGGACCCCCGACCGAATACCCGTTACGACTCCTCGCGGTCGGGGTCGCCGGAGCCGTCGTAGGCACCCGATTCCCGGAGTTCTCCGCGCTTTTCGAGCACGCTGGGCGTTCGACAGACGCCGCGCGCCCCCGTCGCTTGCGGGACGGTGCAGTTGTTGCAGTTTTCGCACGCGACGGCGGCGTTCGGGCTTTCGAGCAGTCGCGCCGGGAGCCGCGGTTCGGCGTAAAACGGCCGACCCATCCCCACGCCGTCGCACGCGCCCTCGGAGAGCAGTCGGTCGATTTGCGCGCGGGTCCGAATCCCGCCTTCGGCCAGCACGGGCACCGACACGCGCGACGAGACGCGACGGGTGAACGGACGGTTCCACGCCGGGTCGAAGTCGTATTTCAGCGACTGGAGCCAGTTGAGAAGAGCGACGAGCGCGGCGCGCGGCTTGCTCCCGAACGCCTCCCCGTACCCGTCGCGGAACCGCTCGTCGCGCCACGCGCGGGCCGGGAACGCGCCGCGGATGATACTCGCGTCCCAAAACACCGACGCCTGCACCGGAACGAGGGCGTCGAATCCCACGTCGGCCAACCGTTCACAGATGCGGATTCCGTCGGCGAGCGAGAGATGCCGCCGGACGATCGCCGGGGCGGTCGTTTCGGCGGGAACCTTGGTCACGACAGGCACGTCGGGGCCGACGCGCTCCCGAATCTCGTCGTACACGACTTCGAGGAACCTCGTCCGGGCCGTGAGCGACCCGCCAAACTCGTCGTCGCGGCGGTTGTAGAACGGCGAGAGGAACTGCTGGACGATACCCATGTTCGCCCCGGCGATGTGAATTCCGTCGTAGCCCGCTTCGACCGCGTATTCCGACGAGCGACCGAAATCGGCCGCGAGGTCGTACACCTCCGCCGTCGAGAGGATGTGCGGGTCGTAGTCGAGGAAGCCCACTCTATCCAGCAATCGGAGGACGGCGGGAGGCCGCGAGACGGCCAACTGTCGCAACTCGGGATTTTCGGCGCGGTAGCCCGCGTGCCACGTCTCCATGCTTCGCAAGCCGCCGTGTTCGAGTTGGACGAAAATCCGACTCTCGTGGTCGTGTACCGCGTCCGTGAGTCGTGAGAGGCGCGAGACGAACGCGGGGTCGTGAACCCTGGTCATTCCCGGCGCGGCACACCCTCCCTCGCCACGCACGATGGTAGCACCCTGACATATCAGCCCGACGCCCGACTCGGCGGCCGGTTCGAGTTCCCGAAGCAGGGTATCCACCGCGTCTTCGCCGTTGCCTGCGCATTCGAGTAACGGGGCGCGATAGAGTCGGTTCGGAAGTTCGACGCCCCCGATTTCGAGCGGGTCTTCGAGGCGGGCCACGATGTGGTCCGATTCGTCGGATTCGCCCGTAAAGCTTTGCGGCACTCGGGTCCGCGGTCGGTGTACTCGTTCGAAAAAAGCACCGTCGCGGCCGTCCGTCGCTCGCCGGTCAGTTCGTCGCGTGTCGCTCGGTTCGTTATTCGTCGGTCGATTTTTTCGCCTTCTCGGATTCCGCGACGCCGAGGAAGGCGAGTGCCGCACCGAGCATGGCCGCGTTTTTGAGGAAGTGGTTCTCTTCGTTCTGTCGTTCCTGTCCCTCCTGATTCCAGAAGTCGTGGGTGAACGGGGTGACGCCGACTAAGAAACTGATGGCGGCGCTGGCGGCGAGCGCCGGAAGTTTCCACAGGGTGATTCCGACGCCACCGACGAGGAGGAGCCAGTGGGATGCCACGACGGACGTTTCGGGCATCGGGACGCCCTTGGCTTCCGCGTAACCCGCCTGCGCTTCGACGTTCCGGAGCCCGGAAATCCCCATGTACGTGAGAAGACCGCCGTAAATCACTCTGGCCAACCTGAACCCCGTCGATTTCGTTACCGTATCGCTTCCTTCTGCCATGGATACCGCCACGACGAATTATAACTTATAGCTGGTTCCCAAAATATTCGGTTACACTCACGTCGGGGAGTGACACGAGTGTTACCGCCTGCTTCTAATTTTCGTCATTTCCACTTGATGGAACAACCACGAGACGGCATGAATTCCAAGTCCACATCCTCGCCCGACAGCACGCTGTCGATAGCGTCGCGGATGTAGAACTCGGTCGCCTCCGCGTCGGGGTTCAGCGCGTCGTCCAGTCGGCCGTGGTAGGCCAGCGTGAACGTGTCTCCCTCGTTGCGGAGCAAGAACGGGTCCGGTGTGCAGACCGCGCCGTAGGCCTCCGCGACCTCTTGTGACTCGTCGCGGAGGTAGGCGTCGTACCCTATCGTCCCGTCTTCCACTCGCGCTTGCATCGCCTCGAAGGAGTCGTCGGGGTACTCGTCGGCGTCGTTGGGGTTGATACCGACGACGGCCGCGTCGTCGTACTCGTTCGCGAGGTCGTTGAGCAGGTCGAACTTCGCTTGCGCGTAGGGACAGTGGTTGCAGGTGAACACCAGCAACACGGCGTCGTAGTCCGCGAAGTCGCCCAGCGTGTGATATTCTCCGTCCGTGCCGCGGAGTTCGAAGTTCGGAACGGGGTCGTCGCGTCCGATCTTCTCCTCTGACTCTTTCATCACCATATCTCATCATTTCCGCCGACCCCCAAAACACGTTCGCCCGACACGGTTCGGGTTTCCCGGGTCGGTATTCGACGATACCCGCTGCGACTGACGTACTTTCGACGATACCCGCCGCTCCCCGTCCGTTTTCGCCGTTACGACGTCGCTTCCGGCGAATAACAAAGCACCGGCCGCTCGTGCCGGGGGACATGCGACCGTCACGCCCCGCGCGTTCGTCACGACTCGTTCGGTTGTTCGTTTTGCTGCTCGCCGTTTCGCTGGTCTGTGCGTCCGTTCCGGCGTTCGGTGACGCCCCCGATGAGTCGGGTACGTCCATCGACTCCTGTACGACGATTTCGACGCCCGGCCGCTACGTCCTCGCGTCCGACGTCCGAACCGAGACGGCGGAATCCTGCATCGACATCCGCGCCGACGACGTAACGCTCGACGGTCGCGGCCACGTCATCGACGGTCGCAAAACCGACCGACGGAGCGCCGGAAACAGCGGAAATACTGGTCTGTCCGTCCGTGACGCGCGGAACGTCACCGTTCGGAACCTGACGGCGACCGACTGGGAAGTCGGCGTCGGGTTCGCGGGGACGACCGACGGAACGCTTCGGGACGTTCGCGTCGTCGATAACGACCTGTCCGGCGTGCGACTCGCCGACGCGACCGGAACCGACCTGACGAACGTCACGGCGACGACCAACGTGAATCCTCAACGTCGTCCGTTCCCGGGGCCATCGGAGTCCGCGGGAATCTTCGTCGCCGACAGCACCGACACGCGCGTCCTCGATGCGGACCTATCGCGCAACGTCGCCGGATTCGCGTCCGTCCGTTCGACCGGTTCCGTCGTCGTCGATAGCATCGGGCAGTCGAACGAAGTCGGATTCCTCCTCGGCGGGACGAACGGGATCGTCCGCGGAGGCGTGGCCGCCGGGAACAACGTCGCGTTCTTCGCCGACAACGCGAGCGCCAGCACGTTCGCCCGCTCGTTCGCCATCTCGAATCGCGTCGGGTTCGGGGTGGAAAACAGCACGAACGCGACCGTCGCCGACGTGAACGCCAGTTCGGGTCTGCTCGGCGTGAGCGTCGTCGAATCTCGACGAACCACGCTGGACAACGCCACGACGACCGACGAACTCGTCGGCGTCAACTTCCTGGATTCGACCGACGCGGCGGTGACCGACAGCACCGTCACCGGAAGCGGGTTCGTCGGCGTCGGACTGGTCGGGACTTCTCGGGCCCGGATTTCGAACACGACGGTCGCACGCTCGGCGGGCAACGCCTCCATCCCCGGCGCGACGAGTTCGGGCTTCTATCTCAACGACTCCGCCGCTCGTCTCCGCGACGTGACGGCGACGAAAAACGAGAACTGGACCGTGTTCGCCGAACGCGGTTCGTCCCTCGACGCTCAGAACGTCTCGCTCGACGGCACGCGACTGTCCTTCTCGGGGCGGAACGTCGCCCTCGACTCGACCGACCGGCCGGAAGCCCCGCCGAATCGCGCGCCCGTCGGTCGGTCGTTCGTGGTCAGCGGAACGTCGTCCGACTCGACGCTCGATCTTCGAGTGGGGTACGACCCCCGCGCCGTCGCGGCCGCTGGCGTGAACGAGACGACGCTTCGACTGTGGCGATACGACGGCAACTGGTCGAGAGTCGCGGACAGTCGCGTGGTTCGCAACGATTCCGCCGTCACCGCCTCCCTCTCCCGCACGGACCGCTCGGTTGTCACCGCGCTCGGGGAGCGAAACGCGACCGAATCGGTGTCTGGTCGTTACAGCGACAGGTACGGAATCGTCGCCAGTTCGTCGGCGGAGTAGGCGAGCGCGTTCGACTGATTCACTCCCTCGGGCGTCACGAGGTCGATGACGTTCGGGTTCATCGAATCGTCGCGGCCGCCGCCGAAGGTGTAGCCGCCCGCCGTCGCGTTGACGGGGCGAATCCGTCCCGGACTGTAACCGTCCTGTCCGAGGAGGAGCGGCACGAGTTGCATGTCGGTCAAATCGCCGCCGAGGGTGGACTTCGGCAGTTCGAGCTTGACCGCATCGACCGACTCGTAGCCCGTTATCGTCACGTCGCGCGTGAGATCGCTCCCGTCTCCCGCTTCGACGCGCGCCGGAACGAACCCTTCCGCGACGACGCGGTACTGGTACGGCGCTTCGAAGGTCGCGTTGACGCCCTCGCGGGCGTCCGTCGTCCCGCCCGAGGCGTCGGGGTCGCGGAGGTACACCTGAATCGTCTGCAAAGATAGCTCGTTGCCGCCCCACGGGTTCGTCAACTCGCCCGCGAGCCGGAGCAGGAACTGGTAGGCGTCGTCGGTTTCGTAGACGCCGAACGAGTCGATGTCGAACGCGCCGTCCACGAACTCGCCCGAGGTCGGGTAGGTGTAGGAACCCGGCCCCGCGTCGTCGCCCGCCGGGTCGTCCCACGTCGCAACCTCGTCGCCGACGTCGACGTACGCCACCGTCTTCCGGCGCACAGTCGTTCCCGTCTCCGCGAGGGAATCGCCGTCGGTCGCGGCCGCGACCGTGATGCCGCTCTCGCCGTCGCCGACCTCGACGGCGACGCTGAACGCGCCGCCGTCGCGCACGATGGTCTGGCTCGGCGTCTTCACGACGACCGTCGCGCCGTCCGTTTCGCCCGAGACCGTGACGGTCCGTCGCGTGACCGGCGACGACGGGAACTCGACCGAGAGGGCCGGTCCGTCGGGGACTTCGCCGTCCGCGTAGCGCCCCTCGACGAACGCGGGCGTCTCGACCGGCTTTCCGGCCTCGATGCCGTAGGCCAGTCGGACGAACTGCGCCATGCTCCACGACAGCGGGGTCGCGGAGCCGGTCCCTTCGCCGAACTCCCACCCGTAGGCGGTCGAATCGGGTCGGTCCCACACCTGCTCGGGAATCATCCGCCCGGAGTTGGCGAACCCGGCCATCGTCGTGAGCATCGATGCGGGGTCGTACTCGCAGTCGCATCCCGTGAGGAGTTCGTACTCGCCGCGCTCACCGGTGAAGATGGGCCAGAGGCGACCCTGCCCCTCGTTGTCGAGCGACCACGGGCCGCCCTCGCGGTAGTCGTCGCTCGCGTTTTCACCCTGCTCGCCGTAGCCGTCGTCGTTGTAGCGGTAGAACGCCGGACCGTGCGGCGTCTCGACCTCGATGGTGTCGTCCACGACGGCGAGCGAGTTCCGAATCGTCGGGTCGTCCCACGGCTTGACGCCGAGGCGGACGAGTTCGAGGAAGCCCGCGTCGATAACGTTCCGCTCGTCCAGCGTCGGCCCGCCGTTGTTGATGCTCCGCGGCGCGCCGTCGTCCGGGTCCTTGTCGTCGTTGATGCGGAAGTAGTACGGCGTCCGCGTGTGCTCATCGGTGCCTGTCGTCGTCGCCATCCACGCTTCCGTCTTCGCCTGCCAGCGGTCGGCCAGCGCGAGATAGACGAGCGCGTCGGCGTCCTCGCCCTCCTCGTCGGCGATGGCCGCGGCGCAGGCGAGTCCGGCGATTTCGGCGGCCGTCGTGCTCGGCGAGTAACCCGACTCCTCCTCCCAGCGTTCCTGTCCGGTGGCGGGTCCGTGACCGACGACGTAATCCGCCGAGAGGCGGACGTTCTCGTAGTCGTAGCCCACGTCGTCGAACCCGATGTCGTGGCGTTCGCGCAGTTGATACGCCATGATTTGGGGGAACGAGATGTTGTCCATCTGCTCGCCGCCCCAGCGCGTCCGGCCGTCGAGGAACGTGTTCTGCGGCAGGAAGCCCGCGTCGTCCTGCTGATACTCGTACAGGTACTCGACGGCGGCGACGGCGCTCTCCACGTCGCCCATGGCCGAGAGCGCGGTGAACGCCTGATAGAGGTCGCGCGACCAGACGAAGTTGTACCCGTAGTCGGACGGTTCGTTCGCAACTACGGCCTCGCCCCACGGGACGCTCGGACTGGCGACGCCCGCACCGCGGAACCGCTTCGACTCGGCGGCTTTCAGCGCCATCGCGCTGGCGTCGAACTGCCGTCGAAGCTCTTCGTTCCCTCGAACGCTTTTCGGAACGGTGACTCCCTTCAGGTACTCTCGCCACGACTTCGCGTAACGTGCGCGGACCTTCCCGAACGGCGAGGAGAGTGCCGCTTTCGCCTCCTCGTACGCGCTCGTTTCGTCCGCGTTCTCGGCGAAGCCGAACGCGATTGTCCCGTTCACGCCGTCCGTCTTCCGCCCGAGCCGTCCGACGAGCGCGACGTTTCCGGCCGCCTCGTCGTAGCTCGTCTCGGCCGTTCCATCCGTGAGCAGCGGCGAGAGGCTGTCGCCCCCCACGACGTCCACCGTCGTCCAGTCGAAGCCGCCGTCCGCGGCGAGCGCCCCGGCGACGTTGTAGGGGTTCCCGTCCGCGTCGAGGATGACCGCGTTCCCGTCGTTGTCAGTCGTGTCGTGGCCCGACAGGTAGGACTCGCCGCCATTCTCCTTGGCGTGTGCAACGTCGCCCATCCCGCTGTTCGAGAACGCCGTGTCGGCGAGGGCGTACACGTCGTACTTCGCTCCGCCCCCGTCGAACTTCACGTCGGCGAGGAACGCGTCGTGGTCGGGATGCGCCGCGTACTCCACGACGAGTTTCCAATCCCGGCCGTCGGTCGCGGTTATGGTCTGTCGGAAGGAGAGCGAACCGTCGTCCGCCATCTCGGTCGTCCGCTCGACGCCCTCCTCCTCGTCGTCCAAGCGGGAGACGTTGAACGAGCGGGCGACGTAGCCGTCCGCCGGGTCTGCCACGACGAAATCGAGCGTTCGGAGGTTGATGTAGTCGATTCGCGGGAATCGAGCCTCGGTCAGTGCGCCCTCGGTGAGGGTGAACCAGACCCGCGAAGGGTCGTCGGAACCGTGGTCGGCGACAGTGCCGACGCCGTACTTCTCGCCTGTCGTCCAGTGGGCGTCGCTGCCGCCGGTCGGTCGCTCGCCCGCCGCGACGGGGGCCGTCATCGCTCCGGCCACACCTGCTCCCAAGAGTGCCAGCGCGCTCCGCCTCGTGATGTCGAATGTATTCTCGCGCACCTCTGGAAGTAAGATGATTAGTTACTTCATACTTTTCCAACGATGGTTATCTATGTATTCTGAGCGTTTTATCGCCGAATCTCGTCCGGCGGGCCGCCCGCTAACCGCTCGCGGTCGTGGTCCGCATCGAAGTCGAGATCCGGGCCGACGGGGACGATTCCGGTCGGGTTGATGTCCGCGTGGCTTCGGTAGTAGTGTTCCTTGATGTGGTCCATTCGAACCGTCTCGGCAACGTCGGGTAGCTGTGCCAACTCCTTCAGGTAGTTCCAGAGGTTCGGGTAGTCCGTGATTCGGTGGACGTTGCACTTGAAGTGCGTCGCGTACACCGCGTCGAAGCGCACGAGCGTCGTGAACAGGCAGAGGTCGGCCTCGGTCAGTTCCGGCCCGCAGAGGTAGCGCCGGTCGGCGAGTACCTCCTCCCAGCGGTCGAGCGCGTCGAACAGGTCGGACACGGCCGCTTCGTAGGCGGTCTGGGTCTCCGCGAACCCCGCACGGTACACGCCGTTGTTGATGGGGTCGTAGATCGCCTCGATGGTCTCGTCCACTTCCTCGCGGTACGTCTCGGGGTAGAGGGTCACGTCGCGGTCCGCGATGTCGTCGAACGCGGTGTCGAACATCCGCATTATCTCCGCCGACTCGTTGTTGACGACGGTTTCGCGCTCCTCGTCCCAGAGGACGGGCACCGTCACGCGTCCGGTAAACTCGGGGTCGGCCTTCACGTACACCTCTCGGAGGTACTCCGCCCCGTTCGCGTTGTCCGCGGTGCAGCCGGGCCGGTCGGGCGAGAACTCCCAGCCGTCGTTCTGCCGGTGTGGGTCCACGACCGACACCGAGATGTGGTCTTCGAGTCCCTTCAGCGACCGCACGAGGAGCGTCCGGTGTGCCCACGGGCAGGCGTAGGAGATGTACAGGTGATAGCGACCCGACTCCGCCGGAAACTCGCTCTCCGGGTCGTCCTCGACCCACTCGCGGAACGACGTCGTTTGTCGCTCGAACTCACCCTCCTCGTTCGTGCTCTCGTACGCGTCGGTCCGCCACTCGCCGTCCACGAGCATGTTCATGCCAGTGGATTGGGTTCTCCCAGCCTTAGGACTGAGGCTCCCCCACGTTCCTTCCGGGTTCGGTCGGGATTTCGTCGAAGGGATGGGTCGGAGAGTAATCCTCCCGACCCATTCGAAGGGTATCTTCCTGTCCAATTAGAAATCTCTCTGCATTTCTGTCTAGATGTCTTTCTGTATATCTATCCAGAAATCCCTCCTCTTCGCGTTCGTCGCCGTCGAGTCGGTCCTCGTCTTCCGCTCTATTTCCGACCCGTTCGAATCGAACGCGTCCGTCGCACCCGACTGAGCGATTTCCGGACGCCCCACGATTCCTCACGAATTTATATCTGTAATAGGAAATATAGGGTGTATATATTCTCCGGCGTTCGTAGTTCATTCGAAGCATGACCGACCAGACCATCAACGAGGGATTGGAGAACGTCATCGTCGCGGAAACCCGACGCAGCTACATCGACGGCGACGCCGGTGAACTGGTCATCGCCGGGTATCCGCTCGCGGAACTCGCCGAGCACGCGACGTTCGAGGAGACTGTCTTCCTCCTGTGGAACGACCGCCTGCCGACCGCCGAGGAGTTGGCGTCCTTCCGCACCGACCTCGCCGCCTACCGCGACCTCTCGGATGCGACGCTTGACTTGCTCCGGGCGGCCGCGGCGGACGACGCCGACCCGATGGACGCGCTTCGGATGGGCGTCGCGGCCGCGACGCTCGACCACGAAACGGACGGCCCCGAGGACGAAGCCCGCCTCCTCGTCGCGCAACTGCCGACCATCGTGGCGGCCTACTGGCGACTCCGAAGCGGGAACGAACCGGTCGCCCCCGACGGCGACCTCTCGCACGCCGCGAACTACCTCTACATGCTCACCGGGGAGAAACCGACCGACGCCGAGACGCGCGGTCTCGAAACCTATCTCAACTCCGTCGTGGACCACGGCCTCAACGCCTCGACGTTCAGCGGACGAGCCATCGTCTCGACGGAAACGGACCTCGTGTCGGCAGTTACGGGCGCGGTCGGCGCGCTCAAGGGGCCGCTCCACGGGGGCGCGCCCGGCCCGGTTCTCGACATGCTCCTCGACATCCACGACTCGGGCGACGCGGCGGGCTACGTCGAGGAGAAACTCGACGAAGGAGAGCGAATAATGGGCTTCGGCCACCGAGTCTACAACGTCCGCGACCCGCGGGCCGCCGTGCTCTCGTCGGCCGCCGAATCCTTCTACGAGTCGGGCGGCGAGCGCGCGTTCTTCGAGACGGCGAAGACGGTCGAGACGACCACGACCGACCTGCTCGCGGAACGCAGGCCCGACCTCAGTCTGGCGACGAACGTCGAATTCTACACGGCCGTCCTCCTCCACGGTATCGGGATTCCGTCGGAACTGTTCACGACGACGTTCGCCATCGCCCGCGTCGGCGGATGGACCGCACACTGTCTGGAACAGCTCGACGACAACCGCATCATCCGGCCGCGTTCCGCCTACGTCGGCGGGGAAAATCGGGAGTGGCAGCCGGTCGAGGAGCGGTAGTCGGAAAGTGACAATCGGGAATTACTCTACTCTGGAACTGCTCGTTACCCCTACTCACCCGACGAATCCGTCGGCCGCGGCAGGGCAACGAACGAGAGCCGTTCGATGGCGTACGGGTCGTAGACGGACTGATGACACGGACAGTAAATGTCGTTTTGCGCGTTGAACTTCGCGCTCCCCGGGTCGGCCTTGAACAGCGGCACACAGCAGAAGTGCGTACACTTGTCGAGGATGGCGATGAACCCCTCCTGCGTGCTCGCCTGTAACCACTGGTTGTTCTTCGCTTTCTCCTCTATCGCCGCGCTCCTGATTATCTGGACGGGAATCGTCCCGCTCGCTTCCACGTCCTGTGACCGCCACGTCGCGGAGGCGGGTTTTCCGAGCCCGGATTTTCCGATGTCGTTCCCCCACGTCCTGTAGTCGTCGAAGTCGTCGATATTGACCTTATCCCCCGCGGAAACCGATTCTGATTGCCACGTGTACTGCGAGGACGTGTAGCGGAAGTAGTTGTCCTGTTCCGCGTCCGGTTGGATGCCGGGATACGTCTGGACGCCACAGTATTGGAACCACTGGGAGGAGTACGTGATTCCCCCCATCTGTTGTTCGGCGATGGTGACGGTGTTGCCGTTTCGTTCGACCTGCTTCACCTCGGGCCACACGCCTCTCAGGTCTCCGTTGCTATCGAGTTCGACCGGAATTTGGGGCATCCCCCGCGGTGCGGGTCCGGCGATGTTCTCGACGCCGTAGTATTCGACGGTCCCGCCACCCGCTCCGGAGGGCGACGTCGCGGTTTTCATCATCGCCGCCGTTCCCGTTCCGATACCGGCCAACGCCGCACTGCCGACGACTCCTTTCACGAACCGTCGGCGCGAGGACTCTTCCGGATATTTGTCGGTGTCTGCGTCGGGCATCGTATTTTCACCTGCGTGTCGCTCACCCCGTCAGGGCCGGTGGACGAGCGGCTCACGCGATGGCGTCGCTAGGTCCCTCTCTTCCTTTGTTATTTGTTGCCAATCGAACGGCTGCCGGTGCTTACCCCCTGACGGTTCCGGGTAAGTGTTCGTTTTCTGCTACATCGTCATAATCTCGAAACCATCCTTTGCCATACACGTTCTCAGACTGCTCACGTCACGGTCCGTTTCACCTATTTCCGCCCGAATCGGGTCGCCGCTCCCTTGCGATTCGTTCCGTTCACGCCCAATAGAGATATATGTGCGTTCCCGCGATCATGTACTAGGGTATGACTCTCAGTCCACCGAAGCGGATATCGACCGGTGTGCCCGGACTGGACGAGATAGTGCACGGCGGACTCATTCCGGGACGGAGCTATCTCGTTCGAGGCGATCCGGGAACGGGGAAGACGATTCTCGGCATGAAGTATCTCACCGCGAGTCTCGACGCGGGCGAGACGGTGTTGTTTGTCAATTTGGAGGAATCGGAATCTGACATTCGACAGAACGCGGCGACGCTGGGTATCGACCTCGACGACGTGCACTTCCTCGATTTGAGTCCCGATTCGGACGTGTTCGTCGACGACCAGTCCTACGATATCTTCTCTCCGAGCGAAGTCGAACAGGAACCGCTCACGCAGGCGATAACCGAGCGCGTCGAAACCATACAGCCGGATCGGGTGTTCATCGACCCCCTCACGAAACTCCGACACCTGACCTCGGGTGAGTACCAGTTCCGAAAGCAGGTCATCGCGTTCATGCGCTACCTGAAAGAGCAGGGCGCGACCGTTCTCGTCACGTCGGAAAACACGGAGAACTCGCCGGACGACGACCTCCAGTACATGACGGACGGTACTATCGAACTCGAACGGTCGGAACGCGGTCGCACCATCAACGTGCCGAAGTTCCGCGGCTCGTCGATTCGAGAGGGGAGACATTCGATGCGAATCGAGGCGGGCGGTCTCGCCGTCTATCCCGAACTCACGACGAGCAAGTCCGACGGCGAGTACGTCGCCGAACCCATCCCGTCGGGCGTCTCCGAAATCGACGAACTGCTGCACGGCGGTATCGAGCGCGGCACGGTGTCCGTCATCAGCGGTCCGACCGGCGTCGGGAAGACGACGGCCGGAACGCAGTTCATGAAGGAGGCCGCGAATCGCGGCGAGCGGTCGATAATCTACATGTTCGAGGAATCGACCGAGACGTTCATGCAACGGAACAAATCCGTCGGCATCCCGGTCGAAGAGATGATGGCGGAAGGGACACTTTCGGTCGAAGAGGTCGAACCCCTCGACCACTCGGCGATGGAGTTCGCCAGAAAGGTGCGCCACGAAGTGGAGGACAACGACATCAGCATCGTGATGATAGACGGTCTACAGGGGTACAAGCTGTCGGTCCAAAGCGAGGACAACGAGACGCTGGTCCGAAAGCTCCACACCCTCTCGCGCTACCTGAAGAGCATGGGCGTCACCGTCATCCTCGTGGACGAAATCGGCACCGTGACCGGTGAATTCCGCGCGACCGAGGCCGGTATCAGTTATCTCGCCGACACCCTCGTCTTCCTTCGCCACCTCGAAATCTCCGGCGAGATGCGCAAGGCCATCGGCGTGCTGAAGAAACGAACCAGCGATTTCGAGCGCACCCTCCGCGAGTTCCGCATCACCGAACACGGCGTCGAAGTCGGGAAACCGCTCACCGGTCTTCGCGGCGTCCTCTCGGGCGCTCCCGAGTGGGTCGAATCCGCGCCGGACCTCGACGATGAATGACCGCTTCGTCATCCGTGCTCGTCCTGAGTAAGAACGAGCGCAACCTCTCGCTCCTCGCCGACCTCGTTTCCGAGGAGGGTTGTGAGGCGACCACCGTCACGTCCGTCGCGGAGTTCGACACCGTGCTCCGAGACGAGGCGTCGATAGCCGTTGCCGTCCTCGATACGGAGGGGTACACCGCAGACCTCTGGAAACGGTGTGACGACCTCCACGAGCGTGGGGTTCCGATGGTCGTTCTCACACCCGAGACGCCGCCGCGCCTCCGGCGCGAAGCCATCAGCCGCGGGGTTCGCTCCATCCTCGAAAAGCCGGTCGATACCGCCGATTTGCGCGCGACGATTCGCGGCATGCTCAGCGCCGAGTAAGCTTCGGTCATGTTTTCATTCACAGAACTGACAATTTTCGTCCGCGAGAGACAACGCATTTAACGCTCTCGTGGTATCCTTCGGTCGATGCGAATCGAGAACAGTTTCATTCCCGTCCGCGGGGTGGGCGAGAAGACGGAACGGAAACTGTGGCGAAACGGCGTCACACACTGGGACGAGTTCGACCCGTCGCACGTTGGGGACGCCACCGGCGACCGAATCGAGTCGTTCATCGCCACCGCGAGCGAGCACTTGGACGACGGAAACTCCGCCTTTTTCGCGTCCGCCTTCCCCAGCGGCGAGGGGTGGCGGTTGTACGAGAACTTCCGCTCTTCCACCTGCTTTTTCGACATCGAGACGACCGGGCTGAGCCACCACTCCAGCGTCGTCACCACGGTCAGCCTCCACCGCGACGGCGAGACGAAGACGCTCGTCCGCGGCGACGATTTGACCGCGGACGCCCTTCGGCGCGAACTCGGCGAGTCGGACCTGATTGTCTCGTTCAACGGCAAGCGCTTCGACCAGCCGTTCCTCGAACACGAGTTCGACCTGTCGCTCGACACGCCCCACGTTGATTTGATGTACGTCTGCAAGCGCCTCGGTCTCACCGGCGGCCTCAGCGCGGTGGAGTCCGACCTCGACATCAGTCGCGGCGGCATGGACATCGGCGGCGAGGACGCGGTTCGACTCTGGCACCAGTACGAAGCGGGTGACGAGGACGCCCTCGACATCCTCGTCCGGTACAACCAGTACGACACGCAAAACCTGGAGACGATTCTCGATTACGCCTGCGAGACGCTCCACGACGACGTGTTCGCGCGACACCTCCCCTGACGCGATTCCGACACGAGTTCCGCTCCGTCTCGACACGCTTTTGACTTTTTTAGCTCCGTGTAATCGGTTTCTAGTTTCGCTCGCTCGTATTTCCAGTGTGGCGCGCGCTGGCGAGGCGGTCCGGCCGAACGCTGGCCGGACTGCCTCGGTGAAGTTGCGCGAGGGATGAGGCTTGCGAGACGCGTCGCGTCTCGCTGACCTGCGGCCGCGGCCCGCAGGTATCGGAGGCCGGAGTTCCCCGAGTGAGTGAAGTCCTCGTGAGTGAAACGAGCGAGGGCAGGGAAGACGCGGTTTGTCTTCCCGTGCGAGCGAGGGGGAGCACGAAAGAGCTCTGCTCTTTCGGAGGCCGAGAAACGCAATCGGTTGGGGAGGGTGTGGCTGTTGCGATGCTGTGCGGTTGCTGTATCTAGGTGGGACTCCTCTTCGGTGGTTGAATTCCTTGTAAAAACAAAATCATCTCGTAGCGATTGCAATCACACCGAAACCACCGGCTGTTCGTAGCGACTGCACCAAACATCCGTTTCCCGGTCTCGAATGCGAACTCTTGATTACGGACTCGTCGCTATCCGGTCCTCGAAGAGCGCGTCCAAATCGGGTTACTCGACCAGTTCGTACTCGTCGCCGACGCGCTCGACGTATCCCGCTTCCGCGAGATGTCTGAGGTGGGCGTAGGATTCGCCGGGGCCGTGGAGGAGGTGGATGCCGTCGAGGTCGCCGAACAGGTGGGAACCCACGGTCCACGGGTCGGTCGGGCCGTGTCGTTCCAGCATGTCGGTGACGTCACCGGCGCGGTCGCGGTGGTGGTCCCGAATCTTGCGGGCGCGCTCCGTCGGTTCGAGCGGGTCGCCGTGGCCGGGCCAGGCGCGGTCGTAGGACTCCCCGACGACGTGCGACAGCGTATCGAGGTACGCCGCAAGCGGGTTTTCGAGGCGGACGTCCGCGCCGCCGACGTTGGGTGTGTAGTTTTCGAGGAGGGAGTCGCCACAGAAGAGTTCGCGGCCGGAGTCGCCGTCGAAGGCGGACCCCGCGAGACCGGCGGTGTGGCCGGGGAGGTGGACGGCTTCGAGTTCGACGTCGCCGCAGTCGAAGCGGTCGCCCGCGGAAAACGGTTCGACGGTCGGTTCGGGACCGTCGAGGCGACCGATTTTCCGCGCGTGCTGGAACACCAGGTCCTGGATGTGCTCGGGGAGGCCCCACTCGTCGAGGAGGCGCTGTTGGCGGGTTTCGATGGCGTCCCACGCCGACTCGTCTTGGGCGACGAGCGCCGCGTCGTCCTCGTGGACGAAGACGGTGGCGTCGCTTCGCGCTTGGACGGTTCCCGCGAGTCCGGCGTGGTCGGTGTGCCAATGGGTGACGAGCACGCGGTCCACGTCGCCGACCGAACAGCCGTAGTCGGCCAATCCCGACTCTAGTGAATCGAGCGTTTCGGACTTTCGCACGCTCGTGTCGATGAGTGTCGTGGGAGCATCGGTATCGGTACCGAGGAGGTAAACGCTGTTTTCTCCCTCGAACTCCGAGTTTTCGAGTCGAATTCGGTTCTCACCTGTTTTCGAGCATCACCACTCATTATATTTTTTATATTTCTTTCGATAACGAGTGTCGTCCGTCGGCGTGTCGAACGTCGGAGCGGTACTCGTTACTCGTCGTCCGTGAGGAGCTGGGCGAGTGACAGCGCCGTAAACGACGCGACGATGAGGACGTCCCAAATGAGGTTGGGGACGAAGGAAACGGGTGGGACGCCGAGCCACGCCGCCGCCACGACGGCGATTCCGACCACGGTGGCAACTCGGTAGTAGCGCAACCACGGGATTTCGTCGTCGCTCGATTCGCTCTCTTTCGTTTCGACTTCGTAGGCGGATTCGTTCGCCGTGTCGAGATACGGATCGAACTGGTCGGCCAGCGGTCCGCGTTCGACGATGCCGCGGCTCTTGTTGTAGCGGATGATTCCCTCGCTTTCGAGCTTCGGCAGGTGAGATTGATACAGCGCGATGTAGACGCGCTGGCGTTCGTCCGAGGTAAGCGCCTGCACGGTCGTGTCGTTTTCCCACGCGGCGACCTGTTCTGCCAAATCGCGCATCTCGACCGTGCCGCCGGTCTCCTTCAGGAACCGAAGCGCGTCCCGACGTCGCTGTGTCTGGAGAATATGAAATATCTTGTCGCGGGAGAGCGGTTCGACGGACTCCTCCGTGGCGTGTTCGAACCCGTCTCCCGCGGTCGAGTCGGAACTGACGCTCATCGTTTCGTCCCTTGGTATGCGTCGCTTTCCACTCGATTTCGAGTGCCCGGTTGGGGATTCTCGTCGTTACTTCGCACCGAGACTGTCGGTCGTCTCGGTAATCGGTCGTTTCGTTGCTCGCGTGCCATGTAGTTCAATATCTCTTGTTGATTTTAAAAAGGTATTGGGTCTACGACGATGATAAAGGTCTCATTTATCTTCTGGCCGCTCGTTGGTAGTTTCCGGTTCCCAACGGTTCCGTTTCGTCGTCGAAGCCGTGGTCGGGGTTTTAATATCTCGAAATGGAAGCTTTCCACGACGATGGAGAACTTCGACGGCCGGGAGTACAGGCGAGTCGTGCACCGACTCGCGGGCAAGGTTCGGGAACGGGTCGGTTCCAGGATGAGCATGCGCTCCGCCCTGTACCGGTCGGTCGGCGAGTGTATCGGCAATCTCTGGAATCGTGACGTGTCGCTTCGCGTCTGTGAACTCTCCGAACAGGACTCCGAAATCGAGATGGTGACCGAAATCGTCGCCGAGGACGAGACCGAGACGCACGCCGATTACGAGGTGTTCGTCCGCGCGATGGCGTTCTCGGTCCTCGAACAGGACGTGCGCGAAGCGGTCGAAAACACGGTTTCCGTCGAACGGGAGACTGACTCCGGAGCAAACAGACGCGAACTCGGCGGCTAGACCATACGTTTACGCGCCTTCGGGCCGTGGTGACTCTATGCCCAGTCCCACCCGCTCCGACGAGGAGTTCACGTCCTGTGCTAACTGCGGCAAACTCGTCAACCTCTCGGAGTACCACCCGACGGTGGTCGTTCGACACAGCGTCACCGCCAACCAAACGGAGAACGTGACCCTCCACTTCTGTAGCGAGGACTGTCTGGACGAGTGGACCGGCCCGTTCCCGTGACCCGATTTTCGCGGTAATCTCTCCTTACCGGTCGAACGCTCACCGCGTTTTACCCGCCCGCTCGACGTTCTCGCCGCATGGAGTTCGAACGCCCGGAATCGCGCTGGAAACGCGCCGCCATCATCGGCGGCATCGCGCTCGGCTTTCTCGCCGCTTCGTTCATCGTGCTTCCCGTCGCGCTGCTCGCGGTCGAGTTCGTCGCGGGAATCGTGGTCGGACTCGTTCGCGTCGTCACCGAACCTCGTACGGATCGGCGTCCGGCATGAAGCGCCCCAAATCGACCGTCTGCTGGTAGTCCGAGGACAGGATTCCGTTCAGTCGCTCCCGAAGGCGGTCGCCGTCATTCGGTCCCCACTCGCGCGGGTCACGAACCGGGACGACGAGGAAGCCCCGTCCTTTGATCTCCTCGGCGTGGAGCGCCGCCATATCTGGGCCGTCCCGTCCGTCGCCGATTCCGTGTTTTTCGGCTTGCGCCGTGAACTCCCAGAAGACGTGTTCGGTCGCTGTTCGGCCGACCGGAAGCAGGATGTGTGCGGCGATAGCCCTGAGTTCGGCGTCGAAAAACCGCTCCATGTCGTCGTACTCTCGCGGCGTGGGTTGCCGACCGTCGGGCAGCCTGCACATGTGGAGGTAGCTCATGAACAGGTTCGCGATGGTCGGCCGGTTGCTGTACACGTCGCCGATGAGGCCGACCTCGTTCAACACCGGCTGTAGCGTCTCCCCGACGGGGCCGCCGGTAAACGGCACGTTCGACTCGATGCCGCCGTGCGCTCCCGGATGGTCGCCGATGAGGTGGAAGTCCGCGTTCGCGTCGCCGTAGCCGAACACTGCACAGTCCCCGTCGTGTGTGACGTTACACTGGCAGGGTGGTTGCATTCCGAACGGATTGCTCGTCCGTTCATCCTCGTGAAGCCATTGCACACCCTCCGTAGCAGTCCCGTATGAAAAAGCGCGTCGGTCCGCGAAACCGCACCGCTGTCGGGTTCAACGGACGTTCGAATGGAGTCGTATTTCCGAAAACCGGTAGACCTGAATTGGAAGATGCATCGGGAGATGCACCGAACCAGAGACACAGAGCTGTAGATTTTGACAGGCGCAAAGCCGTGATTTTTCGCGGGTCGTTCTTCGAATCCTATTCGTTCCCTCCTGTTTGGTATGACATAACACATAGTACAACGGCGAGATTACTATTTAGTTCTTGTGGTGATATTGGGCGATAAGCTCTGCCAATGATTTCCCAATTTGCTAAAAACAATTCAAATGGGATTTTCCAACCGAAATAATTTGAATATCTTGTTTCCTATGCCTCCGTTCTCACCGTCGCCGTTTTCCCTCCTTCTCCGCTGTTCTCTCTTCTCTCCTTCTCCGCTGTTCTCTCTTCTCTCCTTCTCCGCTGTTCTCTCTTCTCTCTTTCTCCGCTGCTCTCTTCCCCCTCCCTTTTTGTTTTCTACCCGATACTGTGCGGTCCGGAGCAGCGCATCCGCGCCGCTCCAGTCTGTTTCACCATTCTCCGTACACTCACTGGACTTCATCCCGCGAAAAACAGCAATTCGGTCCGATGCCCGCTACTTCTCGTTCACTTCCAGCACCCGCCCCGCCGCGATGGTCTGGCCCATGTCACGCACCGCGAAACTGCCGAGTTCGGGAATCTCCGACGACGGTTCGATGGACAGCGGTTTCTGCGGTCTGACGGTGACGACGGCGGCGTCGCCGCTCTGGATGTAGTCGGGATTCTCCTCGACGACTTCGCCGCTGGCCGGGTCTATCTTCTGGTCGATGGACTCGATGGTGCAGGCGTCCTGTGCGGTGTGCGCGTGGAAAACCGGCGTGTAGCCCGCGGTGATGACCGACGGGTGTTGCATCACGACGATTTGGGCCGTGAAGGTGTCCGCCACCTTCGGTGGGTCGTCCGCCGGACCCGCGACGTCCCCGCGCCGGATGTCGTTTTTGCCGACTCCGCGGACGTTGAATCCGACGTTATCCCCCGGTCCCGCTTCCGGGACCTCCTCGTGGTGCATCTCGATGGTTTTGACCTCACCGGTCACGTCGCTCGGTTGGAAGGACACCGAGTCGCCGATGTTCAACATGCCCGTCTCGACGCGTCCGACCGGGACGGTTCCGATGCCCGAAATCGTGTACACGTCCTGAATCGGCAACCGAAGCGGCGCGTCGGTCGGCGGCTCCGGCATCGGCAGGTCGTTGAGCGCTTCGAGGACGGTTTCCCCGTCGTACCACGACATCTCGTCACTGTGGTCCACGATGTTGTCCCCGCGAGCGCCGAAATCGGGATGAACGAAGCGTCCTCGGTGTCGAATCGGACCTGATTCAACAGCCCCTTTACCTCGTCTACGACCTCGCGGTAGCGGTCCTCGCTGTAATTCGCGGCGTCCATCTTGTTTACCGCGACGATGAGTTCGTTGATGCCCAAGGTGCGCGCGAGGAAGACGTGTTCTTGCGTCTGTGGCTGAACGCCGTCGTCCGCCGCGACGACGAGGACGGCGTTGTCCGCCTGACTCGCGCCCGTAATCATGTTCTTCACGAAGTCGCGGTGGCCCGGCGTATCGACGATAGTGAAGTAGTACTCGTCGGTGTCGAACTCCTGATGGGCGATGTCGATGGTGACGCCGCGTTCGCGCTCCTCGGCGAGGTTGTCCATTACGTAGGCGAACTCGAAGCCGCCCTTCCCCTTCTCTTCGGCTTCCTGTTTGTGCTGTTCGATGACGTGTTCCGGGACGCTCCCCGTCTCGAAGAGGAGTCGTCCGACTAAGGTGGATTTTCCGTGGTCGACGTGACCGATGATCGCTAGGTTCTGATGTGGTTTGTCTGGCATACCCCTTTCCCCCGTATCGAGTACGTATCGTGACGAATGAGCAAAACAGTTGTGCCGGTTCCCTACTCCCCGCTGCGCCTCGTCTTCGTCATTTCCCGCCGTAGCTCCCGTTGAATCTCGTTCGTCGAAAGGCCGTCCTCACGCGCCTGTCTGGTAAGCCGGTGTAACACTTCGCGGAACTCCTGCTCGTTCTCGATTCCTCCGTTCGCCACTGCTTCTCCCTCGTTCACTACTGTTTCATCCCCCCTCATACCGTTCGCTCCCGATTTGTTCGTTCCCGCCTCGCTCGCAACCGCGCCGCTCTCCACTCTCTCGTCCCCCACCGTCCCCTTCCTCTCGGTCGGTTTCACTTCCGTCGAGTCGCGTTCGCGGTCGCTTTCGGCGGCGTCTCCCGTCCGTCCGGCGAGGACCGCGTTGACCGCCGCGCCGAACAGGATGACGATGCTACCGACGTAGAGCCAGACGATGACGAGGAGGATCTTTCCGACGGTTCCGTACAGGCTGGTGTTGTACGCCGAGACTTGCGCGTACATGTGAAACACCGAGTGGAGGACCTGCCATCCCACAGCCGCGATGGCGACGCCGGGGAGGATTTCTCCGATTTCGACGTCGATGTTCGGAAACACGTAGTACATCGGGAGGAACGCGATGCCGAGGACGAGTATCGACACCCCCTCGGCCAGATACTCGTCGAACGGCAACCGCTGTGGCGTCGAAATCGTCGCGCTGGTCACGCCGATGGTGACGACGACGAGGACGAGCGCCACGAGGACGACCACGCCGTCCTCCAGTTCGTCCCTGAACGAGGTCTTTCGCTCGACGTCGTAGATGTCCGCGAACGCCGCGTCGAGTGCCCGAAAGATTCGAAACGTGCCCCAGAGGAGCACCACGACGACGACGAGCGAGTCGCCCGGCGACGGTGCCCCCGAAATCGCGTTTTGCAGGAAGATGTTGGCGCTCGCCGGGAGGTAGGACCCGATGTCCTGTATCAACCGTCTCGCGAGGGTTTCGCTCCCGACCGCGGAGACGATGAGCGTCAACAACAGAAGCACGGGAAGCAGGGAGACGAAGGAGTGGTAGGCGATGCTCCCCGCCATGAATTTGATGTTCTCCTCGTGCACTTCCCGCACGATGTCCCGCCCTAAAGAGACGACGCGCCGGAGTCGAGGGTTCATATCCGATATACGGTGAGCGACCCTAAAAGTTCCAACCGTGATTCGCGTCCTCCCGTTTGCCCCCTCCCGCCGTTTTAAGCCGACGAGGGCCAACCCTCGGGTATGAAAGCCGCTGTGTTGCGCGAGTACGGCGAACCGCTTTCCATCGAGGAGGTGCCGGAACCGACCCCCGACCCGCACGGCGTCGTCATCGAAACCGAAGCCTGTGGCATCTGTCGAAGCGACTGGCACGCGTGGCAGGGCCACGGCGAATGGGCCGACGACCAAGTTCCAATCGGGCAAATCCTCGGCCACGAACCCGCCGGACGGGTCGTCGCGGTCGGCGAGCAGGTCCGGGACATCGGCGAGGGGGACCGAATCGCGGTCCCGTTCAATCTCGGCCGAGGCTACTGCGGGTACTGCCAGAACGGCCACGGCAACGTCTGTGAAAACGGCATCGCCCTCGGCTTCGAGGAGGCCGCGCCCGGCGCGTTCGCGGAACGGGTTCACGTTCCGTCCGCCGACTACAACGCGGTGCACCTCCCCGAATCCGTCTCGCCGGTCGAGATGGCCGGGTTGGGCTGTCGGTTCGTCACGGCGTACCACGCGCTCGCCCACCGCGCCGACCTAACGCCGGGGGATTGGGTCGCGGTTCACGGGTGTGGCGGCGTCGGCCTCTCGGCGGTTCACGTCGCCGACGCGCTCGGCGCGAACGTCCTCGCGGTGGACTTGGACGCCGACAAACTTGACCGCGCGCGAGACCTCGGCGCGGACGAGACGGTGCTCGCCGACGCCGAGACCGACGTTCCGACGACGATTCAGGCGCGACTCGGCGGGGCCGACGTCTCCATCGACGCGCTCGGCATCGCCGAAACGTGTCGGAATTCCATCGACTGCCTCCGCCCGCGCGGTCAACACGTCCAACTCGGGTTGACGACGGACGCGGAACGCGGCGAGGTCTCCCTCCCGACGGACGCGATGACGATGCGCGAAATCACGTTTTTGGGGTCGCGCGGGATGCCGCCGTCCCGCTACGACGAACTGCTTCGCATGCTGGAACGGGACACGCTCTCGCCCGGTAAACTCGTGACGAACACCGTTTCTCTGGCCGAGGTTCCCGACCGCCTCGCCGCCATGAACGACTTCGAAACGTCCGGCATCGAGGTCGTCGAGTTCTCCGCGTTGTCGTAGCTCGAAAACCCTCCGGAATAAATATAAATTTGACGACACATCTCCAGTATGTCTCCCACAACTGAATCCGCGGAGGGCCTTTCCCTTCGGTGCGTCCTCCTCATCGCCCTCCTCCTGCTGGCGACGCCGCTCGTCGCGTTCGTTCTCATCGCCGGAGCGCTGACGGCGGACGCCGGTCTCGGCGGGTGGTTGCTGTTGGTCGTCGCGCCGCTGTCGCTCCTCGGCACCGGCCTCTGGCTGTTGGCTGGCGGGTCGCTGCGCTGGCCGAAGCGTGTCGATACGTCCGCGTAGAAGGAATTCGCTCGGGCTCGGTTCCGTACCGCTTCGTTCCGGTCCTACACCGGCACTTCGTTCAAGCAGTTCACTTGCTCCCAGTCGCCTGTATCGTCCAGTCGGTAGAGCCGCTGTCGGGCGTCGGGGATGTACACTTCCTCGGTGACGGCACCGATTTCCGTCAGGTTCTCCAGTGCGCTCCTGACCGTCCGCGCCGAAAGTCGTGACCGCTTCACGATTTCCTTCTGCGTGTGGGCGCCGCTGTACTCCAACACTTTGAACACGAGCTTCGCGCTCGGCGGTAGCTCACATAGGCAGGTCAGGGTCTGCTTCTCCATACACGGTTCCATGGGTGCCAGCCACTAAACCGCTCGCTAACTGCACGGTAACCCGGTATCATGCATGTCACCCGACGGTAGGAAGTTCTCCCAACGATAGGGAATCTCACACATGTCACCGGAAAAGCGTAGGTTCTTTCATTGATGACTGCGAATATACGCGTATGCAGCCTGAACTTGCAAGCAGGACGCGGTCGGGGGACCTCGACCGACTGTTCTGCCAGGTGTGTGGGGAGCGTTTCGATGCCGACGCCGCGACGGACGACGGGTGGCACTACCAGTGTCCGAACGACGACTGTGACGGCGCAGGCATCCGTGAAGACCTGTATCCGGTTCGAGACGTCCTTCCGTCCCGTCGATAACCGATTCCGACCAACCGTCCCGTTTTCTTTCTCCCCACGTTCGATGGAAACCATTTACCTCTCCCGCTACACCACAACCAACATCGTATGCGGTTCGACAGCTTTCTGATTCAGGCACTCGCGACGCTCATGCTCTTGGCCGGGCTCGTCCTCACCGGCTACGCGCTCCTCCAGCCGCCGCAAAACACGACGACCTACACGCTCTCGCTGGAGCAGGTGGAGAAGAACGAACCCGGCGTGCGCTCGTCGTCGGTCAAATACGGGAGCCTATCGAGCGATGCGCGGGTCGCTTTCGGCCGTGCCAAGCTACAGGGTTCGTATCAACTATCGGACGACCCGCCGGGGTCACTCGAAGACCACTCGTTCGTCATCGAGGGCGAGCAGGTGTACGCGCTCTCCATCTCCGAACGCGAACACATCACGGAACGGATGGCGACCCTGTTCGGCGGCACGATGGCCGCCGTCATCGGGGCGTTCATCTTCATCTCGTGGCTCGACGTCCTCTCCGGATTCCGCCCGAACAAAAACTAAATCGGCGCTGTCACGCGGTTCCGTTCATCTCGTCGATGTCCTCCCACAGGGCATCCGCGAACTCGCGCCTGAGACGAAGGGCCTCCTCGTGTGGCAGCGTCCATCTCGCTTCTATCTGCTCCGAAATCGGATAGTAACGCGTCACGTCGAACCCCATCGTCGTCAGGTACTCCTGAACGCGAAGCGACCCGACCCCCTCGCTAATGGCCGCGGTGCTGAGTCCGCGCAGTTCCGGGAACGGTGGGACGCCTATCTTCTTCGACCGAATCCCGGTTTCCCCCACGACGACGTCCTTGTACGTCGTCTGTTCCATGAGTTCCGCCACTTCTCCCACGAGACGAACGATTTCGGTCGGCAGCGCGGTGTCCGGCGCACGCCATTCGACCGTGGGCGAACGATGGCGGAGTCGAACCGGCGTCAGTACTGCGTCCTCCCGCTGGAAGTGGTCGGTGAACGTCCCGATGTCGATGCCGCGCTCTCGTGCGATGATTTGGAGGACGTTGTACTGCTCGTCGATTCTCGCTTCCCACTGCTCCTCGCTCTCGACGTAATCCCACAAGTCGCGGTAGCGAGCGAACGTCGAATGCGATTCGTACCGATACACCGCCGCGCGCGACGAACAGGCCAACTTGCTCCCGTTGTAATACGGCGAGGAGCAGACCAACGCGAGTGCGGGGTCGAGCGCCGTCAGCAGGTTCAACTGTCGCACCGTGTCCGTCTTGTCGAAGTGAACGTGTGTCCCCGCGCAGTTCATCGCGTACTCCATGTCGTCGCCGTACATTCGTTCCAACAGTCGTCCACGCTCGCTCGTGATGTCGAGCGATTCGCGGGCCAACGGCGTCCCGAGCGGAACGAGTGCCAATCCCTGTTCGTCCGCTTTGTCGCGCACGGCTTCGAGAACCGACCCGAACTCGCGCCGTAGTTCCGCAATACTCGATACGGGCGGCGTTTGAACTTCTATCAGTGGCGCGACGAACTCCGGGACGACGTAGTCGCTCACTGCCACGAGGTCGTCCGTTTCGGTTGCCAATTCTCCCGATTCGTCGATAACCCAATACTCCGATTCCAATCCTATTTTCATCCATCTCCCCCCGGTCGATGACGGAAGACCGTCGAAACAGCAGTCCGAACCTCCGAACGTCATCGAACGATGGTTATAGTACGCCGCTTACATTCTAATAAGTTACGAGAATTATTTCATGTCAGAGCCCCCAGAACGCCACGATTCCTGCCACAGTCACAACCGACAGGAGTAGTTGGAGCGGCGCGCCGATACGGAAGTAATCCGTGAACTTGTATCCGCCCGGTCCGTAAACGAACAGATTGGTCTGGTAGCCAACCGGTCCGAGAAACGATGTCGAAGCGGCGAACGTCACTGCGAGGACGAACGCGAACGGGTTGGCGTCGATTCGGGTCGCCGCCTCGACGGCCACGGGAATCATCAGGACGACGCTGGCGTTGTTGCTGATGACTTCCGTGATGAGGCCCGTGGCGATGTAGAATATCCAGAGGACGGCCACGACCGGGAGGTAGTTCGCGCTGGCCGCGACGAGGCCGCCGAGCAGTTCCGCGCCGCCGGAGTTTTCGAGGGCGACGCCGAGCGGAATGACGCCCGCCAGCAGGAAGATGACGTTCCACTCGACCGATTCGTACAACTCGCCGGGTTTCAGGACGCCGGTGGCGACCATCGCCACCACGCCGCCGAGCGCCGTGACGAGGATGGGGAAAGTCCCGAGCGCGGCGAGCGAGACGACCCCGACGATGATGGCGAGCGCCGCCGGAATCTTCTCGGTTCGGTAGTCCGGGTCGCTCACTTGGTGGGCCACGATGAAATCCCGATTCGCCGCCAGTCGGTCGATGCTGTCGGCCGACGCCTGCACGAGGAGCGTGTCGCCGACCCGAATCGTCACCCGGTCGAGACGCTCGTGGATGACTTCGCCGCGGCTCCGGAAGGCGAGGACCGCGGCGTCGAAGCGCTCTCGAAACGTCGAACTCGAAAGCGTCTCGCCGACGAGCGAGGACCCGGAGGGTATGACGACTTCGACGAGCGTCTGTTCCTCGCCGGGGTCGATTTCCGCCTCCGTCGGCGTCCCCGCGAGCGTCAGATGTTCGAGCGTCGTCAGCGTACTTAGCGTCTGCTTGTCGATTCGGAGCGTGAGCACGTCACCGGCGCGTATCGTCCGCTGACCGATGTGTTCGATGAACGTCTCGTCGTCCCGAACTAACTGGATGATTTCGGCGTCGAAGACGGCCTCGTCGATGGCGTCCTCGACCGTTTGGCCGACGAACGGCGACCCCTCGGCCACTTCGACTTCCGTGAGGTAGTTTTCCATCTCGTACTCCTCGATGTAGTCTTCCTCCGGCGGGACGCGTTCGGGTAGGAGTCGGTGGCCGACGAACAACAGGTAGAGTCCGCCGACCACGAGGACGATGAATCCGAGTCCAGTAAACTCGAACATCGAGAAGGGATGGAGTCTGGCGTTCCCGGTCGTCTCGGCGAGTCGCCCCGTCACGTTGCTGGCGAGGATGTTGGTCGAGGTGCCGATGAGCGTGAGCATCCCGCCGAGCATCGAGGCGTAGGAGAGCGGGATGAGCAGTTTCGACGGCGAGGTCTTCCCCTCGTGTGCGAGGTCGGTGATGACGGGCACCAGAATCGCCACGACGGGCGTGTTGTTCACGAACCCGGACGCGGGTCCGGCGACGCCGATGGTGGCGAACAGCTGCTTTTTGAGGTCGCTTCCCGCGAAGTCGGCCAGCCGACTACCGAGCAACTGGACGACCCCCGTTTGGCTGACGCCCGCGCTGAGGATGAGCATCGCCAGCACGGTGATGGTCGCCTCGTTTGCGAATCCGGAAATCCCCTCAGTCGTGCTGATTCCCGTCCACGGTTCGAGCACCATCAGCGTGACCATTATCAGAATCGCGGTCACGTCCACGGGAAGCAACTCCGTCGCGAAGAACACCAGCGCGATGAGGACGATGGCGAACACCACGAGCATGTCCGTCGTCACAGTCGCCAACCCGGTCTGCATCATATCCCCGTGTACGGATTTTCGCCTCAAAAAGATTGGTGATAACTTATGAAAATTCAATAAAGATTATTTAAAAGGAATTTAAGACACCTTCGTGTGAATTATTTCACGGCGCTACTTTCGATATTCGGGTTCGCCACCGCCGCCTTCGTCGGTCTCGCCGCGCTCGTGGTTTTCACCACCGCGACCCTACCGGCGTGACTTCGTGACTACTTGAGCGTTCTATTTTTCACTGAATACTATCAGAGAATACTATTTCATACTATATTCTACTATTTCATACTTATTTCTACCATCTTACACTGTATTCTCCTCCTCCACTCTCGTCCGAGCGGTTCGAAAATCGGTTTCTATGTCCACCGCACCGCACACGTCCTTATCGAACCGCACCGCACCTCTCCATCGAACCGCTTTCTCTGCTTCGCCGCTTATTTCCCTTCAATCGGCGACGTGGCCGCCGTTCGCCGGATAGCAGTCGAAGTCGGCGGTTTCACAGTCGCCGCTCTCGGACTCGACTTGGATGGTCGCGTGACCGATGTCGTGGCGTTCGTTGAGGGCGTGGCGGGCGGCGTCGAGAACTGCGTCGCGGTCCGCGTCGTCCGCGACGACGACGTGGGCGCTACAGGCCAAACTGCGGTTGGTGAGCGCCCAGACGTGCACGTCGTGGACGTCGATTGCTCCGTCGAGGTCGGAAAGCGTCCCGGTGATGTCGTCCACGTCCACGCTGGACGGCGTGCCCTGCAGGAGGATGTTGACGCTCTCGATGAGGAGGTCTTTCGCGGAGTACAGGACGAGCGCGGCGATGACGAGGCTGAATATCGGGTCGAGGACGTAGAGGTCGGAGACGTACAACCCGACGCCCAGCGCGATGGCGGCGAGGCTTCCGGCGGCGTCGGTCAGCAGGTGGAGGTAGACGCCCTCGACGTTGAGGCTGTCCCGGCCGCCGTGGAGGACGTACGCCCCGGCGAGGTTCGCGCCGAGTCCTACGACACCGATGACGATTGTGGGAAGCGCCTTCACGTCCTGCGGGTTCTGGAACCGCATGACGGCCTCGTAGGCGACGTAGACGACGATGATGACGAGGAAGACGCCGTTCGCCAGCGCGGCGAGAATCTCGGCGCGTTGATAGCCGTAGGTGCGCTTCGAGTCCGCATCGAGCGTGGCAATCCACGCCGCGAAGAGCGCGAGGACGATGCTCGCCGAGTCCGTGAGCATGTGCCCGGCGTCTGCGAGGAGCGTGAGCGAGTTGGCGTACAGCGCCCCGACGATTTCCACCACGAAGAACGCGGTATTGATGACGAGCGCGATTTTCAACGCTCGCCGGTTCCCCGACCCCCCGTGGCCGCCGTGACCGTGACCGTCGTGGTCGTGGCCGTGACCGCCGTGGCCGTTGCTGTCGTGATGGTGGCCATCGTGGTCATGGTCGTGACCGTGCGAGTGGTCGCTCATGTGGGAACGAAACCGCTTCTCGGGTATTAATTCCCCTGTCAGTGTTCCGGGGTAGAATAGCAGTCTCTAGCAACTGAATGGGTCTGTGTTCACAACGCCCGTCCGTTGCCCCGGGACCTCACTTCACGAGTCGCTCGACCAGTTCGATTTCGTCCGCCGAGAGTCCGTAGGCTCGATAGACGAGTCGGTCGATTGCCGCATCCGTCCGCTCGATTTTCGCGTCCACTTGTGCCGCGGACCGACACCGCTCCGCGAACGCCGTCGCTGTTTCGAGCGACGGGAGCCGAATCGATTCGAGTCGGTCGAGCGGCGAGATGGTTTTCCGTGCCTCCTCGGTGAACCCGTCGCTTTCGACGTGACGCGGAACGTACCACGGGAGCACGTCGCGCCACTCCTCCCGCCCGTCGGCCTCGAACACGAGCGCTCGAATTGGTTCCGTCTCCGCGAACCCCCACGTATCGGTGGCCCGCTCTTCCGCGGGGCGATAGCGCGCCGTCGCCGAGAACACGAGTTCGTCCACTCCTCTCTCGACGCTGACGTCCCCGACGCGAAGCCCGTCCCGCGTCGTCGTCGTCTCGGCCAGCGGCGAGTCGGTGCCGACCCGCCGAACGAGGTCACCGAGTCGCGGGCCGTCGTCCTTCTCACCCTTATCCTCTTCTGGACCTTCATCTCCTTCTGGACCCTCATCCTCCTCATCCTCATCGCCTCCGGGAAGGCGGATTTCGATGTCCGCCCGCGCCTCTCGAAGCCGCTCTAACCGTTCCGTCAGCGCGACCAGTTCGTCGCGCTCTCCCTCGCCGTCGGGAATCGGCAGCCGATTTGCGAACATCGGCTTGAATCGGAGATAGCCGCCGCTGACGTGCGTGCCGCCGTACACCTGCTGAAACCAGCAGGCCGAAACCGTGGCGTTGATGACCGCGAGGAGGTACCGTAGCGGCAGGTCGGAACGAGGGCGGGACCGGACGCTGAAGAGGGTGTTCAGCGCGTACGTTCCGGCGTCGTCGTACGTCGCCACGGGACGGTCGCTGATGTCCCGGAGGAGCAGTTTCTCGCCGTCGAAGACCGTCCGGTCGCGTAGGGCACCGTACTCGCCGTCGCCGATGAGCGACGGGTCGAACCGAACCCAGTCGCCGTCCCACTCCAATCGGTAGCGCGAAACGTCCCCCCCGCCGACGACTCGTTCGCAGTCCGGTCCCAGTTCGTCCACGACGAGCTTTTCCCGCACGTTGCCGGTGTGGATACCCTCCGTCATATCGACGTGCGCTCCGAGTTCGTCGAACTCCCGGACGAGTCGTTCCGCCAGCGACCCGAACGAGGGGTCGATACCCACCGGAATCACCCGGTCGCCGAGCGCGTCCACGAACGACCGGGAGAGCGTCGTTTCCGCTGTTTCCTCCGTCCCGTTGCTCGACTCCCCCCGCCGAATCGATATCTCCTCGGTCGGGCCGCCGCCGGAGTCGAACGTGAGAACCAGCGGGTAGACGCTCGCGTCGGCGAACACCGTGCCGTTCGACACGTCGAGCAGTTCCACCAATCGGTGCTCGTCGAGCAGTCGGTCGCGGAGGGGTCGCCCGTATCGCGCCGTCGTCCACTTGTTCGGGACGATACAGGACACCCGCCCTCCGAGTTCCGCCATGCGCTCGACGAACGGCACGTAGAGGTCGAACGACCCGGTCACCGTGTCGTACCGCTCCCGAAGATCGTCTTTTCGCTCCGCCGGGAGATGGCGGCTTCGTACGTAGGGTGGATTGCCGACCACGGCGTCGAATCCGTCCCCGTCGAATCCCGCCGCGTCCATCCACTCCGGGTTCGACGCGAGCGCGTCGCCGACGACGAGGGTATCGTCCGGCCAGACGCCGGTTTCGAACCACACGGCCGACCGTGCGAGTTCGACGGCCAGCGGGTCCACGTCCACCCCGAAGACGCGGTTCTCCGCGACGAACTGACGGGCTCGTTCGCTCTGCTCGTCGCGGGATTCGGCCAACCGGTCGATGGCGCAGGTCAGAAAGTTTCCGCTCCCCATCGCGGGGTCGATGACCCGGGCGTCCTCCCGTCCGTGGAGCGCCCGCGAAACCGCGTATTCGACCACCTCGCTCGGCGTGTAGTACGCTCCCGCGGACACCCGCCGCGTCGCGTCTCCCGTGAGACGAATTCCGCCGTCTTCCATCTCGGGTACGTAATCGAGCGACCGCTCGTACGCGCCACCGAGTCGCCGAAACGACAGCGAATCGTACGCCAGCGAGTCCAACAGCGCGTGCAATCGTTCGTTCGCGTCCTTCGACAGCGAGTCGAAGCGCACCCGCTCGTCCCGGAGTTCCGGCCCCTTCGCAAACGGCGGTCGGTCGCGGTCGCGTGCCGCCGCGAATTCGGTGACGAGGCGGTCGAACACGCCGACGAGGGCGGCGTCGAACGCCAGTTCCGGTCCCGCCGCTGTCGGTTCGATTGTCACGAGCAATTCGTCCGTGGCGAGTTCGAGGGCGCGCCGGACGGTCTCGTCCACCGATTCCGTAGCACCCGCGGCCGCTCCACGGTGCCGAGTCATTAGTTTCACAACGCCCGCCACCGGGATAAGTTTACTCCGCGTCGGACGGCTACTCCGCGTAGAGCGAGTAGGCGATGGCGGCGAAGCCGAGCGCGGTCAGCGTGCTTTCGATGACGAGGACGAAATCCCGGTTCACGCTGAACGCTTGGTCAGCGAGTCCGGCGAGCAGAGCGCCGAGGGTGACGACGCCGAACCCGATGGCGAGCGACCTGAGTGCCGGTGAGCCGGTTCGGCGGTACGCTTTGAACGCGAAGTACGTTATTACGCCGCCGAGGACGAGCGTGAGCGTCTTGAGCGTGATGACGATGACGGTGACGTTCATGTTTCCTTTCGCACCTCCGTCCAGAGCCGTTCGAGGCGTTCGTCGGTGGTCTCCGGTGGACGGTCTATCGACACGTCGAATTCCCTCTCGTCCGTCAGCGAGATGTTCACCGATTCCACCGTGATTCGGTATCGGGAGGTGTGATGACCGTCCTCCCGAATCTCGGTTCGTTCGTCGACGAGGGAGGCTTCGCTTAGCATGTCGAGCTTTCGGTAGAGCGTCGAGAGCGGGATGTCCGTCGCGTCGGCGAGTTCCCGCGCTGTCATCGGGTCGCGTAATTCCATGATTATTCGTCGGCATGCGGGGTCGTCGAGGGCGTCGAGGACGTCCTGTAATTCGGGCGCATCGTCTGCCAAATCCCGCACCATTCACCCGACCTTTCGTTGCTCGGCACATAATAGGTTCGACTACCCCCATCGTTCGCATCTGCTGAGAACCATCGAAAAAGCGGAGGACGGTACGGCGACACACACCACGACTTCCGCTGTTCAGCGGAGGAAGCCGAGCAGGCGGTACTCGTGGTCGGGAACGTACCGTCGGAATGCTAAGCTGTTCGTCAGGACGCTCACGCTGGAGAACGCCATCGCGCCCGCGGCGAGCGCGGGCTGGAGCAGACCGAGCGAGGCCAGCGGAATCATGGCGGTGTTGTAGCCGAGCGCCCAGAAGAGGTTCTGCTTTATCTTCGAGAGCGTTCCCGCCGAAATCCGAATCGCCTTCACCACGTCGCGCGGGTCGTCGCGCATCAGCGTCACATCCGCGGCCTCGATGGCGACGTCGGTGCCGCTGCCGATGGCGGTGCCGACGAACGCCGCCGCGAGCGCCGGGGCGTCGTTCACGCCGTCGCCGACCATCATCGCGTTCTCGCCGCCCGCTTGCACGTCCTCGACCACGGCCGCCTTCTCGTCGGGGAGCACCTCTGCGCGAACGTTTTCGGGGTCGATGCCGACCCGTTCCGCGACTGCGCGGGCGGTCCGCTCGTTGTCGCCCGTGAGCATGAGCACGGTCAGTCCGCGCTTTCGGAGGTCCGCGACGGCTTCCTTCGCGCTCGCCTTCACCTCGTCTGCGTTGGCGACGACGCCGAGGAGGCGGTCGTCGAGCGCGACGAGCATGGCCGTCTTCCCCTCGCGTTCGAGCCGTTCCATCGTCTCCTCCGCCGGGTCGGTGTCGATTCCGGCCTCCCGGAGGAGTTTCCGGTTGCCGACGAGCACCTCGCCGTGGCTCGTCTCCGCCCGGATTCCGTGGCCGGGAACGTTCTCGAAGGAACTCGGGTCCTCGATTTCGACGCCGCGCTCTTCCGCACCCGCCACGATGGCCTTCGCCAGCGGGTGTTCGCTTCCCCGCTCCGCGCTGGCCGCGACGGAGAGCACGAGTTCTTCCGTCGTCTCGGCGTCCGCTGTCGCTCCGAGTACGTCCGCCCCGCCGTCCGCCATCGCGGGGTCGGTTTCGTCGGCAATCGCCACCACGTCCGTCAACTGCATCTCGCCCTCGGTCAGCGTCCCGGTCTTGTCGAAGACGACCGTCTCCGCGTCCTTCACCCGTTCCAGCACGTCGCCGCCCTTGAACAGGACGCCGGTACGCGCTCCGATGGCCGTTCCGACCATCGTCGCCGTCGGGGTGGCGAGGC